>JAGVLI010000991.1 GCA_020054355.1 Planctomycetales bacterium
GATGGGCGTCTCGCCGGCCATCGGGCCTTCCTCGGCGCGGAGCAGCGAGCCAGGTTCCGGCGCGTCGATCAGCTTCCAGGCCGGGCCGACCTGGATCAGCTCGCCGAGCTTGAGCGCCTTGGCTTCCTGCATACCCTTGTCGTCGCCTTGCTGGTAGAGCAGCAAGGCGCCGGTGTAGCGCACCAGGTCTTGCTTGGCGCCGAGGGAGTCGGCGGGCACGCACTGGGGCACGGCCAGCTCGAGGTGGTCCCAGCGGGCCTTGTCGGACAGCGTGCTCAGCTTGCTCAGTGTTTCCTGGAACTTGGCCGCGGACTTGCGGACCGAAGCGCGGATGCGCTCGGCCTCGCCGGCCGGCAGGTCCAGCGCCTTGATGTCGGCTTCGGTCATCAGGACGGCTTGCAGCTTCGAGAAGTCCTTCTTGATGAGCGCTTGCAGCACTTCCTGACCGACTTCCTCGGCGGAGATGGCGCGCCAGCTCTTGATCTTGCCGTCCTCGGCGGGGTCCTGGCCCCAGCGGCTGCCGGCGCTGTGCAGCCAGCGGTACTGATCGACCTTGTCGTTGAAGTTGGTGTCCAGCTCGCGATAGACTTCCAGGCCCTTGTAGTAGTAGGACCAGACGTCGATCTTGTTATCGCCGTTGGTGTCCATGTAGCGGCGGAGCAGGTCGCCCTTCTCGTCCTTGAGCAGCCAGCCGCTGCCGCGCGTGGCCTTGGCCAGCTCGACCTTGCACTTGGCCAGCTCCTCGGCCGTGGGCGTGCTGATGACGACGCCATCCTGTTTGGGCTTGAAGCCCAGCATTTGGGTTGCGGTTGGGGTTGGGGCCGCCTCGGCAGCAGCCGCACTGCCCAACAGCACCATGCCTCCTGCTACCAGTTTTGCACCCAGCCTTGCCATCGTCATCCGCCGTCTCCTTTTCGTCGCCGGGAAGTATCCGTGGGCCGTTCCGACCTTCTATTTTCGGCAGGCCGCAAGGTCCCGGTTCACAGCAAAGACGAAAAAAACGGCGCAACCGTCGATGGCAGTCGATCGGGGAAGGAAGAAAGGATGTGGGTGCTGGAGAACCTGCGAAGCCGCAAGCGGCCAAGATTACGCCGCTTGCGGCTTCGCACAACTAATTTCAATCGCCGTGCTTCTGCCGCAATCTTGGCGACAACCGCAGCAGCCATTGCACGCGCTCGAACTCGTTGAGCCAGTCCTGCGTCACCTGGACGAGCAGCGGGTCGTCCTTCTGGATGATGCCGGTCGGGCAGGCCGCGCCGGTCAGTTGCTGGGCCATCGCTCGAAAGGTACTGAGCGTGCGTTCGCCGTAGCGGGCGGTTTCCTGGCCGTCCTCGCTGAAGAAGACCAGCACCGGCACGCGGTTGCCGCCGTTGATCTGCAAGACCCGCTGCACGTCGGCATGCTCGTCGCGGTCCAGGTAGCGGACTTTAATGACCGGGGCTGCCCCCGCGAAGTGCTCGAAGATCGGACATTGATTGATGCAATCGCCGCACCACGCCCCCGCCAGGCAGAGGACGTTGGTTTCCCGGCGAAACAGGCCGAGCAACTCGCGCTGGGCCGGCGTCAGCTGCACCTGGGCGTGGACCTGCTGCCAGCGTTGCTTCTGACCGTCGTTGGCATACTTGGCGATGAAGTCGGCATAGGGCAGGCCGAGCTGGAACTTGTCGAAGAGGTTCATCGTGAACTCCAAGCCACTGAGAGATCGTTCGTTTCAGCCCCGCTGATGGGGTTTGGCCTGAAAGAATAAATAGCTGACAGCTATCAGCTAATAGCTGTCAGCTATTCACTGGTTATTGATGGCGCTCGCTCCCGGACGTGGCCGGAAAGGAGGCCATACTCCTTCGCTATTTTTTGTTCACCGCGATGGTGAAGTTCGGCGAAGTATTCTGCTGATTGGCGGCGGCCGCCGCGATGCCGACGACATTGACGTCCGCCTTCTCGCCGGCTGTCGCGTTCTTGGCGGCCGTCACTTCGATCTCCACTTCGTTCTTGTCCATGTCGATGTTCGCCTTGGCCGCCGTCACGTTGGCGGGCAAGCCTTTCACCTCGACGGCAATCGGTCCCTTGTAGCCGCCCTTGCGCTCGGCGACGACTTTCAGCTTGGCCTTCTCGCCGACGTCGAGCTTGAACGGCGACGGCTCCACCTTCAGGTCGAACGGCAGCGCCACCACCAGCGACACCGGCGCGGCGATCACGGCGAAGTCCTTGTTGTTGTGCTTCGCCTTGCCGTTGAAGCTGATCGGGAAATCGCCGTAGGCAGCGCCGGCGGCCACTTTCAACTCGGCCTTAAGCTCGTTGCTGCCCTTGGGAATGCTCTTGACGGCGGTGGTCACGTTCGCCGGCAAGCCGACCGGAGTCAGGGCGATTTCCGCGTCGAAGCCGTCCGTGCGGGTGGCGATGATGGTCAGCATGGCATTGCCGCCCTTCAGCGTCTCCGGAACGTCGAACTTGGCGGCGAGAGTGAACGGCGGTTTTTCCGTGATGGCGACCACGAGCTGATCGCTGAGCTGGCGCGGCGGGAAGGGCAGGCCGCCCAGCGCC
>JAGVLI010000984.1 GCA_020054355.1 Planctomycetales bacterium
CAGCAGGCGCACGGCCTGGAAGAAATCGAAGCGTTCCGGTTCGCGCAGCAGCAGTTCGGTCAAACCAGGACGCGCTCGCCCATCCGCGGATGCCATCGGCGCAACACTCCCTCTCGCCCCCGCACGGTGGCGACCAACTTGGTGAACGAGTTGACGGTGGTATACAGCCCCAGGAAGCGCTCCAGGACGGCGGCGAACAGGAACAGCCCGCTGCCGGTGAAGCGGTCCTCGTCGAGCTGGATATTCACCTCGACGCCCCGGCAGAAGCCCCGCTCGTGGCTGCCGGCCCGGCCGACCACATGCCTGGCCTTGACCTGCACCAGGCCGTCGATGACGTTGCGGGTCTCGGCCGAATCGGCGAAGTCGTAGAGCTTGAGGATTTCCCGCAACGACTCGGCCCGGTCCTCGACGCCGGTCAGCGACAGGTGATTCAGCGACAGATGGGAGATCAACCGCCAGAGCAAGCCCTTGCGCCGCGCGGGCCGCAAGGTGCGGGTCGGCGGCGTCAGGCAGGTGATGTTCGTCACCAGGCCGCTGCCCTCGCTGATCTGCAAGCGCGGCTGGCCGCCGCCGAACGGTAGCTGGTGGGCCAGGTCGCGGTTCAGGCAGGTGGTGGCGGTGTCCAGCACCCAGGCGGGCTTGGCCGACGGCTGAAACTCCAGATCGACGAGCGACAGATAGACCTCGGTGCCGTGATCGGTGCCAGCGCCGCCGGTTCGCTCGGCCGGCCGGCGGGCCGCATGCCAGTAGGTCGGCCAGACTTCCTTCTCCAGTCCGTGCTTGACGGAGAAGAACGGCAGGAACTCCAGCTGCTGGTTGTCCGGGCCGGTGGCGGTCAGCTCGTCGATGGAGTAGACCTCGTGGGCCAGCGGCCGACGGCGGTCGGGCACGACGCGGTATTCGTAGTCCGTGTGCGTCAGCGGGATCGGCTCGGCCTGCTGGCGGTAGAGGTTGACGATCGGCGTGCAGCCGAGACGAAAGGTCTCGGCGTCAATGTTCTGCTCCAGTTCGGTGGAAGACTGACTCAGATACAGGAAAATCTCCAGCCGATTGCCGGCGCGGGCCAGGGCCTCCGGCGGGATGCCCGCCAGGTCGAAGAACAGGAACTTCGGCGTGAAGGCGAAGTACTCCGTGAGCAGCCGATAGCCCAGGAACGACCGGGCAGGGTAAGGCAGCATGCCCTCGTCACGCTCGAAGCCGACCGGGCGCACGCTCTCGGCGGGGAGAATGATGGGGGCCGAATCGCCCGGCCCCTTGGCCAGGGCGACTTCCAGGGTGTTGTTGAACAGGAACTCGTAGAGCGGAAAGATATGCTGCGGCTGGCCCTTGAGGAAGAAGCGCAGCGAGGTCAGGGATAGATCGCCGAAGTTGACTTTCGGATCGCGGCAGGTCAGTACCAGGCGCAGTACGGCGGCGGCGCGGGGCGATTCCAGCGTCGCGGGCGCGGCGAACGGCGGCTTGTTCAGCTCGGCCAGCGTCAGGTCGATGGGCCAGAGCGTCGTCGGGTAACAGGTGCGGAACCGGCATGGCTCGCCGTTGACCGGTTCGGTCTCCAGCGGCGAGTGCCGGGGCACTTCGTAGCCCGCGAACAGCTGGTTCTGCTCCGGGTCGAGGTGCAGCTGGACGATGGCCATCGACGGCACCGGCGCTTGATAGTGCGGGTACAGCACGCCGAGCAGCGACTCGGTGATCTCGGGAAACTCGTCCTCGACCTTGTGGCGGACCCGCGCGGTCAGGTAGGCGAACGCTTCAATCAGCCGTTCGACGTGCGGGTCTTCGCTGGATTCCGGGCCGAGCCGCAGCCGGCCGGCGATCTTGGGATGCTCCTGGGCGAACTGCGCCGCCAGGTGACGGATGTAGGTCAGCTCCCGGTTGTAATACGGCAGCAGCTCACTGCTCATCCGTTCGTCCCCTTCACCTCGAAATGCTCGTTGGTGGGCTGGAAGACCGAATCGAAGACGATGGGTTCGGGGGCCGGGTCGGCATGCAGCAGGGCGTCGATGCGGAAGCGGAGCGTGCGGTCCAGCGGTTCGGCGTTGCTGAGCAGCTGGACCTTGGCCGCCTTGAAGCGCGGCTCGTACTGCTGGATGGTCGCCTGCACGTGCCGGCAGAATTCCTCGCGTTCCTTGGCCGAGCCGAGCGAGGTGCCGCTGACGTCCGGCAAGCCATAGTTGACGAGCGACTGCTTCAGCTCCTTGCCAGCGCCGGCGATGGGCAGGTTGCGGATGCGGGTGTTGAGCAGGGTTTCCAGGTCGCGGCGCACGGATTCCTTCAGCTCGCGCAGCACCTGGTTGCGCGACATGGGCGCTTCCTTGGAGACTTCGGGCGCGTCGTCGAGCAAACGGTCGAGCACCGAGGGCAGGAAAGGTCGATTCTGGCTGTTGTGCTTGGCCATGAGGAGCACCTGTCGGGTAGGTCCGGCGAGCCGAGCCGGACCTGCCGCGCCGGCGGCGGCCTGTCTTTGCAAAGTCGAGGTGCCGCTCGGCTCGCGGCACCTACTCGGCAGCGGCGACTCTCGTAGGGTCCGCTGTGCGGACCATTCACCGCGACAATTTCGATGGCTCAATGGTCCGCACAGCGGACCCTACAGCATCAGCCGGCCGCACCACCCTCGAACGTCATCGTCTGCAGTTCCAGGATGGGCCGGCCTTCCTCGCCGACCATGAAGGTGCGCTGGCCGAGGCCGCGCACCGGCGAACCCTCGCCGCCGTTCCATTCGGTGTAGCGGCCCAGGCGCACCTGCTCGTCCGCGCTGAGG
>JAGVLI010000704.1 GCA_020054355.1 Planctomycetales bacterium
CGAGCGCGCGGTGCGGCCGAATCGTGTGGTACGCGCGTCGCCAGGCGGTGGCTTGCGCCGGGGCATCCACAACCGACTCGAGGGCGCAGCACTCCAGAAACTCGTCGCGCAACCGGCAGTGTAAGGATTCGATGAAGCCGTTTTCCCACAGGCTCTCCGGCGCGAGCCGAAGCGGCTGGCTCCCCTGGGCCGGCAGCCAGTGCTGGCGGCTGCGCAGGCCAGTGATGAGGGGATTGAAGCAGTTCAACAACAGCAAGCTGGCGTAATGGTCGTAATGGAGGATACGGTTGCCGGCCCGGTGGTGGAACTTCGGTCGCTGACGCTCCCGGCTCGCCGGGAACTCCGGTCGCCGACGCACCAAGAACCCTAGCCATTCCCAGACGGCCCTGCTATCCTAGCTGTTTCCGAAAATTTCCAGGCTGCTCCAGTGGGAGAGAGTCATGTACGCGGTGTTCGAGGACGGTTCGCGGCAGTATCGGGTCAGCGAGGGCGACTTGGTCCAGGTCGATTTCCGGGACGTGGACGAAGGCGCGCGCATCGAGTTTCCCCGCGTGCTGCTCTACCAGGGCAAGGACAACCTGCAGATCGGGCAGCCGCTCGTGGTCGGGGCGCGGGTGCTGGGCGAGGTCGTCGATCACCCGACGATCAAGAGCTACATTCAGAAATTCCGGCGGCGCAAGACGATGCGTCGGTTTCGCGGGCATCGGCAGCCTTATACCGAGGTCCAGATTCGCTCCATCCTGCTGGCAGGGCAGGAGCCGCCCGCCGCGACCAAGCCGGTTGCCGCCGAAAAGCCTGCCGAACCGGCAACAGCCGAGAAGAAGGCGGACTGATCCTTGGCTTGATCCAGGAAGGCGCGCGGGGGTATAACTACCAGCAATCCCGAGCGATCGGCGGGGACGGAATCCCGCTTGCGAAACTGGATGTTCCGGCAAGGAGGCCCGAACCATGCGCCTGGAAAAACTGCTGGCTTTCGCTTTCGTGGCCATGTGCGGCGGGGTGCTGACCTTCTCGCTGACTCGCGGCCAAAACCCGCCGCCGCAACCGACGGAACCTGCGCAGCCGAATTCATTCCCCGCGCCCTTACAGTTGGGGGTTACTCCCGCTCCCGACAAGTTCTCTAAACTCAGTCCACTGCAGCAGCAAATGTACCTGGCCGCCCAGCGCGGGGCGGACTGGCTCTATCGCTCGAACCGCCCCGACGGCCGATTCGAGTACGGCTTTCTGCCGGCGCTCAAGACCAAGCTCGAAGGCGATCACTTCCTGCGGCAAGCGGGAGCCGTTTTCGCGTTGGCCCGCGCCGCCAAGTTCACTGGCGATGAACGGCACGCCGCCGTCGCCCGGCAAGCACTGCTCACCCTCCTGCTCGAAACCTCCAGCACGGACGTACCGGGCGCCAAGCTGCTGATGCGGCACACGACCTTGCCCTCCGTGGCGGTGAATCGCCTGGCAGCTGCTGGTCTGCTAGTGCTGGCCATCAACGAACTGCCGCAGCCGGCGGGCGACCTCCTCGAGCAGTCCGAGGAACTCTGCAATTACATCGGCCGGCAGCTGCAAGCCGACGGTTCGCTCTGTTACTGGGACAACCCGGCCGACCCGCAGCCCAACAGCGATCCGGAAGGCATCAACTACTATCCGGGCGAAGCGCTCTACGCTCTGATGCGCAGCCAGCAGCACCGGCCCGCCGACTGGAAGAAGGACGTGCTCCGCAAGTCGCTGGCCTACTACCGGCCGTGGTGGCAGAAGAACAAGAACATGGCCTTCGTCACCTGGCAGACGGCAGCCTATGCGGAAGCCTACCTGGCGACGAAAGAGCAGGCATTCGCCGACTTCGTTTTCGAGATGAGCGACTGGCTGTGCGACCTGCAGTACAAAACGCTCGATCCCCGTCATCCACTCTGGACGGGCGGTTTCATGGCCTGGGTGGACGGCAAGCCGGCGACCACCGCGCCGACCATCAATTCCGTGTCCTACGCCGAAGGGCTGGTCGAAGCCTGTCGGACGGCGCGGCAGGCCGGCGATCCGCAGCGCCACCAGAAGTACAAGGAGGCCGTGCAGCGCAGCTTGCAGTTCGCCGCCACGCTACAATACACCGAAGCCAATACCCAGCATTTCGCCGATTGGTACCGGCCTCGGCTGGTGGGCGGGTTCCACGCATCGCACCAGGACGGCAATCTGCGCATCGACTACAACCAGCATGCCGTCAGCACGATGGTGCAATATCTGACCTATGTGACGGACTGAACATTGCCTGCTTGCATCCGCACACTGGGTCCATAAGAAGAAGATTATTGGTTGGTCAACGCGCCCAATCGATGTATACTTCCTATTTTCCCGTCCCTTTTTCCAGGGACGAGGAGCGGAATCAAACGACGCCGGTCCGTGACTTCCCGATGCGGTCTGGCCGGTACCCGAGAGTCGAGAGCCGGTGTCCGAAATGAACCATGATAGTCCTGCTCGGCCACGTCCACGCTGCCGTCAACTGATGGGGCTGCGGGTGGTCGGTACCGGCAGCTATGTTCCGGACGCCGTGGTGACCAACGAACACCTGCACAAGCGGCTCGGCTTCGATTCGGACTGGATCGTCAAACGCACCGGCATCCTCGAACGCCGACACGCCCTGCCCCACCAGGCCACCAGCGACCTCTGCTACGAGGCATCCAAGAAGTGCATCGAGCAGGCCAAGGTCGATCCCAAGGACATCGACCTGCTGCTGCTGGCGACCTTCACTCCGGACATGGCATTTCCCGCCACGGCTTGCCTGGTGCAGGACCGGCTGGGCCTCAGCTGTCCGGCGGTCGATATGCAAGCGGCTTGCGCCGGCTTCATGTATGCACTGATCACCGGAGCGGCTTACGTGCTGTCCGGGGCCAGCGACCTGGCGCTGGTGGTGGCGGGCGATTGCAATTCGCGCATCCTCAACCCCGACGATTTGAAGACTTATCCGCTGTTCGGCGACGGCGCTGGCGCGGTGCTGCTGGCGCGCGGCCGACCCGATCAAGGCATCCTCAGCTACAGCATGGGGTCCGACGGCTCCGGCGGC
>JAGVLI010000681.1 GCA_020054355.1 Planctomycetales bacterium
ACGATCACATCCGCTCGATGGTGCGGATGCCGAGCAGTTCCAGGCCCTTCTGGATGGTGCGGGCGGTCAGGTCGCAGAGCAGCAGCCGGCTCTGGCGCAGCGCCGGCGTCTCGGCCTTCAGCACCGGGCAATTCTGGAAGAAGCCGCTGTAGGTCTTGGCCAGGTCCCACAGGTACGCGGTGATGACATTCGGCCGATAGTCGGCCGCCGCCGCTTGCAAGGCTTCCTCGAAGCGCAAGAGCTGCAAGGCCAGCGCCCGTTCCTGCGGTTGTTCGAGGTACACCTGCGGCGGATGCGTGCGGTACAGGTCCGAGTTCTCGTCGCCCTTGCGGAAGATGCCCCGGTTGCGGACGTAGGCATACTGCATGTAGGTGGCGGTGTTGCCTTCCAGGGAAGTCATCTTCTCCACGCTGAAGCCGTAGTCGGATTCGCGGTTCTGGGAAAGGTCGGCATATTTGACCGCGCCGATGCCGACGGCTTCGTGGACCTGCTTCAATTCCTCCGGAGAAAACTCGGGGACTTCATCGCCGCGCTCGCGCCGCTCCCGGCAAATCTGCTCGTACATCTTGGCGGCGTGCTGGACCGCCTCACTAATCAGCTGCTCCAATTCCGCCACGCCGCCGCCGCTGGTCTTGAACGGCTTGCCGGTCTTCGGATCGAGGACGGAACCGAAGGACACGTGATGAAATTCAGGCCGGTCGTAGCCCCAGCGCCGCGCGACGATGAACAAGTTCTTGAAGTGCAGCGCCTGCCGAAAATCGACCACGTAGAGGAGCACGTCCGGGTTCCAGGTTTCCACCCGATACCGAATCGTGGCCAGGTCGGTGGTCGTGTAGGTGTAAGCCCCGTGCGACGACTGAATGATGGCCGCCGGTTCGTTCTCGCCGAACAGGATGGCGACCGCGCCCCGGCTGTCCTCGGCGATGCCCTTGGCTTTCAGGTCGCGCACGACCTCCGCTAACATCGAATGATAGAAGCTCTCGCCGAGCGTCTGGTCGAAGTGGATGTCGAGCCGCCGATAGATGGCTTCGATCTCCGCCATCGCCCAGGGCATGAACTGCTTCCAGAGCTGGAGGTTCTCCGGATCGCCGGCGTGCAGCTTGCTGGTCTCTTGCCGGCAGGCAGCCAGCACGGCTTGCGATTCGGCTAGCTCCTCGGGTGGATAGTTCTTGGCGTTGGCCGGCTCGTCCTCGACGTCTTCCGCCGGCTTGACCTTCTTGCGCAGCATGACGTAGACCCGCGCCAGCTCGCGCACGGCGTCGGCTTGCAGGGCCGCTTCGTCCCGGTGGTGCTTGTACCCGTGCAGCAGCATGCCGAACTGCAAGCCCCAGTCGCCGAGGTGATTGTCGCCGATGACCTGGTGCCCCAGGAAGCGCAGCAACCGGCACAGGCTGTCGCCGATGACCGTGCTGCGCAGATGGCCGACGTGCAGCGGCTTGGCCACGTTCGGGCCGCTGAAGTCGATGACGAAGGTCTTCGGGGTTGCGGCCGGGGCGATGCCGAGGCGGCCGCCCTTGGCAATCGCCTGCATCTGCGCCGCCAGCCACTCCGTGCGGAAGCGGAGGTTGATGAAGCCGGGACCGGCGATCTCCACCTTCTCGAAGAGGTCGTCCTGCGGCAAGCGCGCCACGATTTCCTTGGCGACTTCGGGCGGTTTCTTGCCCAGCACCTTGGACAGGGACATGGCGCAGTTGGCCTGGTAGTCGCCGAACTTCGCGTCATTCGCGGCCTTGACCATGGCCGCGTAGGGAGTCGGATCGTCCACCAGGCCCGTCAGCGCGAGCCGGATGCGGTCTTGCAGCAGCGTTAAGAGGTTCATGGAGTGAACAGAATACCCCACCAGCCCACGAGCGGCAACCCGTGGGCTTGCTCGGTTGATCCAGCGCTACGGTGTCGCGCTAGGCGCGCTGCCAGTCCCGACGCTTGGCGTCGGCCCACAGCTCTTCCAGCGCGTAGTAGCGGCGCGCTTCCTCGTCGAAGACGTGGACCACCACGTCGCCGTAGTCCTGCACCACCCAGCGGCTGGACTCGTAGCCTTCGACGCCGAGGCGGCGGTCGCCCAGGGCATGCATGCCGGCGTCGATCTCTTCCACGATAGTGTGGATTTGCCGCCGGCTGCCGCCGGTGACGAGCACGAAGAAGTCGTAAAGCGGGGTGACGCCGCGCATGTCGAGGACCAGGATGTCCCGGCCCTTGTTGTCGTCGGCGATGCGGGCACAGAGAAAAGCGCGGTCGAGAGCGGCTTCCTGATGGGGAGCCTGCACACTACTTCTCACCGTTGCGGTGTTCAATGGACCTCCTTTGGCGGTTGCGATCGGGCGCCGGAGGTCCACGCGGTTGGGAGCAGCAAAGTCGCCGTGGAACCACCTCCGGGCCGGATCCGAGCCAGCCCCGTTGCAAAACCGGCACTGTGGGAAAGTCCGGGCCTCGGCCGACACAGCACGAAGCCAGCCGGCCGCGTTCCTGGACCCTCGCTCGCGCTGGGAAGCCAAGGCAGTTTGCGCGGACCGGATAACTATATATTCCCGTCCAGCCCCGCCAGCGTCAAGCGGCTGCCGGGCGGATTGCGCATTCTCCGCCAAATTCCTTGCCAAACTTCTTTCCCTGGTCCGTTCTTGCCCTCGGCACCCACCGGACACCTTGGGAAGCCGCCAGGTTCGTGCGAAACCGCAAGCGGTTGAGGGTAGGTTGCTCTGGTTTCGCGGAAATAGCCTCGATATAGTCCCGCGCGCTTCGGTCTTGTCCTCCGGTACGGAGCAGGGAAAAAAACATGCGTAAATTGTTCTGGTTCGGTTGCGCGGCCAGCGTGACGGCCGCCGCTTTCGTCTTCGTCACGGCGCGCCACGCCCAAAAGCACCCGGCTTCGCTGGCCAGCAACCTGGCCCGCGGCGCGTACGTCGCCGTCGGCTGGAGCAATCCCATGTTCCAGGCTTGCCGCAGCCTGGGAGCC
>JAGVLI010000564.1 GCA_020054355.1 Planctomycetales bacterium
CTTGACCCACCCTACAAAAACTCCAGCTGAAACCGCATGACGATGGATTGCCCTTACTGCCGAAAAGTCGCCGACTTGGACCAGTTGCCCCCGGAGGAACTGGTCTGGACGTTCCCGCTTTCCGCCGTGCTGCTGGGCAGCTGGCAGTTCTATCGCGGCTATTGCGTGCTGGTGCTCCGAAAACATGCCACGGAGTTGAGCGCGCTGACCGATGCGGAACGCCGCCAATTCCTGGAAGAGATGAGTTTGACAGCCCACGCCATCGAGTTGGCCTTCCATCCGAGGAAGATGAACTACGAGATGCTCGGCAATCAGGTAGCGCACATGCACTGGCACCTGATCCCCCGTTATCCGGACGATCCGGAGTCCCTGCAAGCGATCTGGCTGCCGGTGGAATTGGCTGCCACGGACCCAGCGGTCGCCAGCCGGCTGCGCGGCGATCCTGCCAGCCGCCGAGAAACTGCCGACCTGGTTCGGCTGCAGTTGCGCAAGCTGACGCAGGCCGCCACCTGATTTCCCCAGCTGGCAATCACTCGACCTTGCGGTATTGCCCGTGATTCTGCTCCGCCAGCGATTGCAGAAACTTGCTGAAGGTGCCGGTGTCGAGGCCCGGCGCGAGGCCGATGGTGTAAATCGCGCTGGCCTGCAAGCGATTCTGGGTCCGGATCGCCGTCAAGATGCCATCCGTCTGCACGATCTGGCCACCCGTCGGCTGGCCGTCGGTCAGCAGGTAGATGGTTTCCACCTTCAACTCCAAGGCGGCACGCAGGGCATCGTAGGTATGGGTATTGCCGCCGGCGCTCAGGTTTTCGATCAGCGAGACGGCTTGCTTCTTCGCTTCGGGCGTCGCCTCGATCAGCTTCGCACTCCAGACGTGGACCTTGTTGTTGAAGAAGACCAGGTTGAATTGCGCTTTCGGCGGCAGCTTCTGGATGGCCTGGATCAGTTCCTTCTTGGCGTTTTGCAAGCGCAGTCCCACCATGCTGCCGGAGACGTCCATGACGAAGATCATTTGCCGAGCGCGCAAGCGCAGGCCGTAGTAGCTGGCGCCTTCGTCCTCGGTTTGGGGTACGCGCGGCGGCGGCAGCGCAGTCGGCGAGGGATAGCGATAGCCCTCCTGGTTCGCCAGCCACCATTTGCGGGCTGCGGCCGGGTCGAAGGCAAAATTCTCGCCGCTGATCTTGTTCAGGTGATCGTTGACCTGGAATTGCAGTTCGCCCTCCAGCTGGCCGAGCAAATCAATCAGCACCGGAATCGCTTCGTTCAGCCGGATATACAGCAACCCCTTGACGACGGGCCGCTGCAAGCCGAGAGTCTTGGGAAAAGCGTCGAGTTGGCTCAGTTGCTGCAAGAACCGGACGGCGGCGGGATCGGACCAGGCGCCCACGGCCTCGGCCATGGCCAGCAGGTGGAGCAGCACTGCCGGCTGGGCCTTGGCGGCTTTGTTCAGGGACTGAAGGAACGATTGCGAATCGGCGGAGCCGCCCAGCACGGCCACGAGCAGCGGTCGCGTCTGCTCGCTGATGCTGCCCTGGAGTGTCTTCAGCATGGCGGTTCGCACCGCCGGCTCTTCCTGAAGTTGGACCAGCGTGCGAAAGGCCGTCAGCCGCACCCGCGCATCGGGATCGGCGGTCAAGGGCAGCGCGAGCGCCACCGCTTCGGGAAAGCGGAATTTCGCCAGTTCGTCCAGGGCGTCCTGGCGGTTCCCCGCCGAGGGATCGCGCAGCCTCAGTTCCAGGGCGGGCCGCGCGCGGGCAAAATCGGCGGGCTTCTGCGCCGCCAGCAGCGGTCCGGTCAGCAGGCACGCCATCAGAGACAGCCAGAGCAGGAAGCGCATGAAGGCTCCTCTTGTAGCTCTTCCCCAGAGGCATAAATCGTAATCCATCGCCGCACGCGGTTCAAGCACGGGGTTGACATGACACCGATTCGCATCGGCACGCGCGGCAGCCGGCTGGCACTCTGGCAAGCCAATTATGTCGCCGACGCCCTGCGTCCCCTGGCCGCGCCGCGCCCGGTCGTGCTGGTGGAAATCCAGACGGTCGGCGACCAGGTGCGCGACCGGCCGCTGGCGCAGATCGGTGGCATCGGCTTGTTCACCAAGGAAATCCAGCGCGAGTTGCTGACGGGCGCGGTCGATGTCGCGGTCCATAGCTTGAAGGACTTGCCGACGCTGCCGGTTCAGGGACTCTGCCTGGCCGCCGTGCCGCCGCGCGGTCCCAGCGGCGACGTGTTGATTTCGCACAAGCATCCTCGGTTTGACGTACTACCTCCAGGCGCCAGCGTCGCCACCGGCAGCCTGCGCCGCCGCTCGCAGGTGTTGCATCGCCGCCCCGACCTGAAGATGGTGGACATTCGCGGCAATGTGGAAACCCGCCTCCAGAAGTTGCGGGAACTCGACCTCGACGCGCTCATCCTCGCGGAAGCGGGGCTAGTGCGACTCGGACTGGGCGGGGCAATCACGCACTTGCTCGATCCGGAGTGGATGCTGCCGGCGGTCGGTCAAGGGGCGCTCGGATTGGAATGCCGTGACGACGATCGAGCAACGCGCGCGTTGCTGGCCAAGATCGGCGACCACGACACCCGCCAAGCCGTGCTGGCTGAGCGCGCCATGTTGTTCGCGCTGGGCGGC
>JAGVLI010000181.1 GCA_020054355.1 Planctomycetales bacterium
GCAAGAGCGGCGGCCGGGTCCGTGTCATCCAGGAATGCGGAGCCTTCTGCATAGTGTACAAAGTTCCGAGTAATGGATAGGGCCGAGCCTGGGAACGAGATTCTGATTGTGTTGCCAGGCCCTGCCTGGAACCGAGGTAACTTTCCGCGTTGAACATCATGTCCGACTTTCATCAGAAGATTCTGAATTTCATTTCCAAGAAGACCTATCAGCCCATCAAGCCCAAGGCCTTGTCGCGAAGGCTCAACATCTCCGCCGACGACTATGGCGATTTCCGCCGGGCATTGCGCGATATGATTCGCCAGGGCCAGGTCGAGATGGGCCGCAACCATTTGGTCAAGCCTGCACAGCCGCATGGCGCCGTCACGGGCGTCTTTCGCCGCGTCTCGGCGGGCTTTGGCTTCGTGCGGCCCCAGGCGGCGGACGGCCATGTCGGCGCGGAGATCCTGATCCGCGAGAACCACACGGCCGACGCGGCGACCGGCGACGTGGTGCTGGTGCGCATTCTGCGCAAGCCGAATCGCCCTGACATTGGGCCGGTGGGCGAGATCACCGAGGTGCTGGAACGTGCCACCCGGCAATTCGTCGGCACCTACTTCGAGCGGGATGGCCAGGGGTTAGTGCGCGTCGATGGCGACGTGTTTCGGCACAGCATTTATGTCGGCGATCCCGGAGCGAAAGGCGCGAAGCCCGACGACAAGGTCGTCTTCGAGATGCTGCGGTTTCCCACGACGGAAGACCGCGGCGAGGGCGTCATCTCGGAAATCCTCGGGCAGCGCGGCAAGCCGGGAGTCGATACGCTGTCCACGATCCGCGCTTACAACCTGCCTGACGTGTTTCCCGAGGACGTGCTGGAAGAGGCCCGGCAAGCGGCGGCGGCCTTCCACGAAGGCGATCTCGAAGGTCGCGACGATTTCACCCAGGCCGTCATCATCACCATCGATCCCGCTGACGCCCACGATTTCGACGATGCGATCTCGCTGACCATCGATCCGAAAAGCAAGCACTGGCAACTCGGAGTACATATTGCCGACGTCGGCCACTTCGCGCCGCCGGGCGGGGCGCTGGATCGGGAAGCCCGGAAGCGGGCCACCAGCGTCTACCTGCCGCAGCGCGTGATCCCGATGTTTCCGGAGCTGATCTCCAACGGCCTGGCGAGCCTGCAACAGGGCAAAGTGCGTTTCACCAAGAGCGCGCTGATGGACTTCACGCCGCAGGGCCAGCGCGCGGGCGTCCGTTTTGCCAACGGGGCCATCAAGGTCAAGAAACGCTTCAGCTACGAGCAGGTGTCGGAGATTCTCGCGCTGGAAACTCCGCCGGAAGACCTGGACGAAGACGTCTACCAATTGTTGCTCCGGATGCGCGACCTGGCGATGATCTTGCGGAAGCGACGATTCAAGCATGGTTCGCTCGAACTCATCATGCCGGAAACCGAGCTGGAGTACGATGAGGCGGGCAAGGTGAGCGGCGCCCACTTCCGCAAGCACGACGTCAGCCACGAAATGATCGAGGAGTTCATGCTGGCGGCGAACGAAGCCGTGGCCGAGCAACTCGACAACCTGCGCGTGCCATTCCTGCGGCGGGTCCATCCAGCGCCGGAACCGACCAAGCTGGATGCGTTTGCTACCTTCGCGCGCAGTTTGGGCTACAAGATCGACCAGCCGCAGGATCGCTTCTCACTCCAGCGAGTCTTGCACCAGTCGGCGGGCAAGCCGGACGTTTACGCTGTGCATTACGCCCTGCTGCGCAGCTTGAAGAAAGCCACATACTCGCCGGCGGACGAAGAACACTACGCCCTGGCCAGCGAGAACTATTGCCATTTCACCTCGCCGATTCGCCGCTATCCCGACCTGACCATCCATCGGCAATTGGGGCAATGGCTGCGCACGGGCCGGGCAGGCGGCAATGAGGAAGAACTGTTTGCGCTAGGGGACCATTGCAGCCGGATGGAACGCCGGGCGGAGTCGGCCGAGCGGGAACTGATCAAGGTGCGGCTGCTGGATTACCTCAGCCATCGGATCGGGCTGGCGCTGGAGGTCATCATCACAGGCGTGGCGGACTATGGCTTTTTCGGCCAGGCCGAGCAGTTCCCCGTGGAAGGGCTGGTCCACATCAGCACGCTGACCGACGACTACTACTATTACGAGGAAACCACCCACAGCCTGACCGGGCAGCGGACCAAGCGGCGCTATCGGCTGGGCGACAAAGTGACGGTTGAAGTAGTCCGGGTCGATTTGCAGCGCCGGCAGCTCGATTTTCGGGTGAAACCGGAACCGCTGGCGCCGGAGCCGAAGATGCGGAAGAAAAAGCGCTGATTCGCGTGCGCGTAGGGTCCGCTGTGCGGACCACAGAGCAACTCGAATTGCAGTGGTCGATGGTCCGCACAGCCGATCTCGAGTAGCCGGATTTGTGATGGTCAATGGTCCGCACAGCGGACCCTACAAGAAACCGGGTTAGTTCCCGCCCACGCCGTTCTCGCCCCAGATGCGCAGGCTGAAGCCGTGCAGATCGATGTCCTCACCCTTCTCCGGCTCACCGAGGCTGCCGCGCTCGATGCTGATGCGCAGGAAAGCCCACAGGGTAAACGGCTCGCCGGTGTGGTCGTAGCCATCCGCGTTGGTGTCGCCTTCGAGCAGCCACCACCACGAACGTTTCTCGCGGCCTGAGTCGCCTTCCTCTTGCCAGCCCTTCAGCACCCGTACCGCCGCCTGCACCGCCGCGCGAAAGGTCTTCGGATCGGAGAGATGCACCAGCAATTCGTCTTCACCTTGCTCGAACTGGGTGCGCGGCAGCGCGCGGACGGCGTCGAACATGCGATGCTCCAGAGCCGTCGCCCGCCACGGAGAACCGAGATGCACCGACACGCGCGGCGTCTCGAAGGCCAGACCGAAGAAATCGATGCGCATGAATGTCTCCGCCCAAGGTCGGGAGGGTGGTCCGTGCGCTTCATGGTAGCGGGCGGGGGCCGGCGGTAAAAGGGCAGCGCGCCGCCCACAACCTGCTCGGTCCGCGTAATTTCCGTGTTTTTCGTTGCAGACGGCGGCGGACGCTCTTAAAGTCCTGAACGAACCACGAAAGTGAAGTGTACCCGGAGGCGGCATGTCCTCGATACGATTCAAGCTGTCGGTGATGATGTTCCTGGAGTTCTTCATCTGGGGCGCGTGGCTGCCGAAGATCTTTGGCTATCTCGGCACATTGCACTTCGATACGATGGAGAAGGCGCTCGTCATGAATGCCTTCGCCATTGCCTCGATTCTGGCCATGTTCTTCAGCAATCAGTTTGCCGATCGCTACTTCGCGGCCGAGAAATTCCTGGCGTTCAGTCAGCTGGTTGGCGGCCTTGCGATCATCGCTCTGACCTGGGTCACCGACTTTTGGCCGTTCTTCTGGCTCATGCTGGTGCATTCGGTTTTTTATGTGCCCACCATTTCGATCACCAACTCGATCGCTTTCGCCAACTTGCGGGAGCCACAGAAGGAATTCGGCCCGGTGCGGCTCTGGGGAACGATCGGCTGGATTGCCGCCAGTTGGCCGTTCGTCTTTATTCTCAGCGGCGAGGACTCCGCGCAGGCGGTGCGCTACACGTACCTGGTGGCCGGAATCGCTTCGCTGCTTCTGGCCGGTTTCAGTTTCGCGTTGCCGCACACCCCGCCGCGGCCAGTCGTTGCCGGGGAGGCGAAGTTCGCCTGGCTGGAGGCAGGGCGCTTGCTGCGAATTTCCTTCGTGGCCGTATTGTTCCTCGTCACCTTCGTGGATTCGGTAGTCCACACCTGTTACTTCATCTTCACGGATACCTACCTGAAGAGCATCGGCTTCGCGGAAAACTGGGTAATGCCGGTCATGAGCGTTGGCCAAATAGCGGAAATCGGCACGATGGCGATACTTGGCTATTGCCTGAAGGCACTGGGCTGGCGGTACACGATGGTACTCGGCATTCTGGGACATGCGGTGCGCTTCGCGCTGTTCGCATTTGTACCGATTCCAGCCGTGGCCGTGGCCGTGAACTTGCTGCACGGCATTTGTTATGCCTTCTTCTTTGCCACGGTCTACATCTTCGTGGATGAGTTCTTTCCCAAAGACGCCCGTTCCAGTGCCCAAGGGCTATTTAACTTTCAGATTCTCGGACTAGGTCCGCTCGCCGCGTATTTCCTTTGGCCCTACCTCGGCGGCATCTACACGGACGCCAACGGCAACGTCGATTTCCATCAGCTCTTCCTGATTCCTGCCGGCGTGGCCTTTTTCGCCGCCGCAGCGCTGTTCCTGCTGTTCCATCCGCCGGACAAGTCGCCGGCTGGACTGGCCGATGCGTTTCGCCAGGACGAACCGGGAGTGGGACCGGCAGTGGCGCCCATCGGCTCCGAAGCGATTCGCGCTGCCGAGCAAGGAATTCAGAAGAGCTAGCGCCAAATCCAATGACCTCTGGACCGTGGGTTACGATTCCAATCCTGACAAGCTTCACCGCCTGTCACGATTGGAATCGTGACCCACGGGCAAACCGTGGGTCTGCTTTCCCTGCACTTCAAGGTCAGTTCAGACCGATAATAGCAGCACGTCACGGCTTTCGGTCGTGCGCCATTCTCTGGTTTCCCATCCGGCTCAATCCATGCAGTCATTGCCAGCTATTCCCGGCTACGAGCTGTTCCGTTGCCTCGGCGGCGGGCCGCTGACCTGCGTCTTCCAGGCCCGGGAATGCGAAACGGACACGGCCTGCGCGGTCAAGTTGCTGCGGCCGGAATGGGAAGACGACGCCACGGCGGTCAAGCTGTTGCAGCGCGAAGCTCGTGCCGGTCTGCGCGTGCAGCATCCGCACCTGGTCCGGTTTCGCGACGTGCATGTCACTCGACCGCCCTATTTCCTGGTCATGGATTTGCTGGGCGGGGAATCGCTGCGGAAGAAATTGCAGCGGGAATATCGGCTCAACCTGCCAACGGCGTTGTGGATCGCCCGGCATGCGGCGGAAGCCCTCGCCGCGCTGCATCAAGCCGGCTTCATCCACGGCGACGTGAAACCCGACAATATCCGGCTGGTCGATGCGGGCAGTGCGATGCTCATCGACCTCGGCTTTGCCCATCGGCCCGGCGAGAATGCCAGCCTGTTCGAGCAAGGCTACGTACTGGGCACCGTCGACTACCTGGCGCCGGAATTGTGCGGCACGGAACCGGCCACGGATGCCAGTAGCGACCTGTTCAGCCTGGGAGCTTGCTTGTTCGAAATGCTGACCGGGCGCTTGCCCTATCCGCCGGGTTCCCTCGAACAGACCTTGCGCCGGCACCGTTGCGACCCGCCTGCCGATATTCGCCAGATTGCCGGGCCGCTGCCCATGGGACTAGTCAACCTGGTCGAACGCCTGCTGTCGAGAAAGCCGACCGAGCGGCCGCGGGCGGCGGCCATCGTGCCGCAACTCATCAAGCTCGAAATCGCCGCGTTCAGCCATCGGCTGTCGGCCTAGGAAAACTGCAAAGCCGCGAGCGGCCACTCTTAGAAACTCAAATCCGTTTCCGTGATCAGCGTGAAGCCCAGGCCGGTCAGAGTGCGCGAGGCCGTCTCGTGGTCGTCCACCTGCAAGGCGATGGCGTTGCGCCCTTGCGGTCCCGTCAGCAGCGGATAGGCGTAGTTGATGTTGATCTCGGCGGTCAGCAGCGCTTTGCAGATTTGCAGCAGCGGCTGATTGCCTTCGGGCAACTCGACCACCAGCAAGTCGCTTTCCGCGACGTTCATTTCCGCCTGCTTGAGGATTTCCAGCCCGCGCTCCGGATCGCTCAGCACCAGGCGGATCACGGCGCAGTCGCCGAGGTCCACGGCATTCAGCGAGACGATGCGGATATCGCTGCTCTCGAAGCGGCGCACCACGTCGAGCAGCACGCCGACCCGATTCTCCAGGAAGACGTTGAATTGCCGGACGCTGGGCCAATCGCGGCCGCGCGCCGTGTCGTAATCGACTCCGGATTCTCCTCCATAACTCATGGCTGCTCCTGTGAAAGAGTGGAAGTGTAGTATACGGCAATGGTTTCGACGCGGTCAATTGCAGGCGAGACCGCCCGCGGCGCGGATGTGCTTGCCTTGACCCGGTCTAGGGCGGTTGCTACAACTCCGCCGCGTGGGTCCGCCCCCAAGGACAGGGAGTAGCGCATGGCAAGGAAGACCGCCTTTATCACCGGCATTACCGGCCAGGACGGCAGCTATCTCGCCGATTTCCTGCTCGACCAGGGCTATCGAGTTTGCGGCATGGTGCGCCGCTCGAGCACGGAAAACTTTCAGCGCATCGAGCACATTCGCTCCCGCATCGAGCTTTACCAGGCCGACCTGCTCGACCAGACTTCCCTGGCCCAGGTGCTTTCCCAGGTCCACCCCGACGAAGTCTACAACCTCGCCGCGATGTCCTTTGTGCCGACCAGCTGGCAGCAGCCGGTGCTGACGGCCGAGTACACGGCCTTGGGCGTCACCCGCTTGCTCGATGCGCTGCGCGCCGTCTGTCCGCACGCGCGTTTCTACCAGGCATCCTCCAGCGAGATGTTCGGCAAGGTCCAGCAGACGCCGCAGAGCGAAGACACGCCATTCTATCCGCGCAGTCCATACGGAGTCGCCAAGGTCTACGGCCATTACATCACGGTCAACTATCGCGAAAGCTACGGACTGTTCGCTTGCTCGGGCGTGCTGTTCAATCACGAAAGCCCGCGGCGCGGCCTGGAGTTCGTCACGCGGAAGATCAGTCATGGCGTGGCGAAGATCAGGCTGGGACTGGCCCACGAACTGCGGCTGGGCAACCTGCAAGCCAAGCGCGACTGGGGCTTTGCGGGCGACTACGTCCGCGCGATGTGGCTGATGCTCCAACAAGAGAAGCCTGACGACTACGTGATCGGCACGGGCGAGACGCACTCGGTCGAAGAGTACGTGCAACTCGCCTTCGACCATGTCGGCCTGGATTGGCGGAAGTACGTGGTGATCGATCCGCAGTTCTATCGGCCCGCCGAGGTCGATCTGCTGCTGGCGGACGCCGGCAAGGCAAAACGGCAGCTCGGCTGGCAGCCGAAGGTGAGCTTCCCCGATCTGACGGCCATGATGGTCGAGGCCGATCTGGCCGCACTCGGTGGACAGCGACTGGCTTCGCTGGCAGCTTGAATACGACAGGCAGTCCACATCAACGAATAACGCAAAGGGGCGAACGGCTTACCGTTCGCCCCTTCGCGTTGAGTCGATTCGAGAACGATCCCACGATCACTTCTTCGTTGGCGGCAACTCCTTGACCTCGATCTTCTTGAACTTGACGGTCGTGCCCGGATCGTGTCCTTGCAGCGCGAAGTGCCCCTTGGCATAGGTGTTTTTCTCATCCTTGAAGTCCACGGTCTTCTTGCCATCCACGATGATCTGGATGTGATTGCCGTTGACGATCACTTCCTGCGTGAACCAGGTGTCGGGCTTGTGCAGTTGCTCCAGCACGATGACTTCCTTGATCGACGGCATGTACAGGCTGCCGGTGCGGATCTTGTCGCCGTGCGTGCTGTTGATCTGGGCCTCGTAGCCCTTGGGGAAGTTCGGGCCGAACTGGGTGCGGAAATACTGACCGCTGTTGCCCTTGTCGTTGATCTGCGCCTCGATCCGATAGTGGAAGTTCTCGTAGTCATCGCGCTGGCTGAACAGGTGGCTGGGCGGGCCAGCGCCGATGAGGATGCCATCCTCGACCTTCCAGAGCGTGACGGTCTTGCCGTCCTTGAGCTTGCCCTCGAAGGCAATGACCTTGCCGTCCTTCTCCTTGGTGATGACTTCCTCGATGCTGCCGCTCGGCTTGGGGTGCAGCTTCCAGCCGCTCAGGTCCTTGCCGTTGAACAACGGCGTCCACTTGTCGTCCGCCTTGTCCTGCGCGTCGCCTGGGGCGGCGAATGCCAGAACCAGGATAGGGAGCGATAGTCCGATCAACCAGCGTGTCATAAATGCAACTCCTTGGAGGAAATTCCGCGCTTTCGCGAATCGTCGCGAGGCCGAACGAAGTTTCTGGACCGTTTGCATGTGGGTTAGGATTCCGATCCCGACTTTCTGTGCAGTTTGTCAGGATCGGAATCCTAACCCACGGGCCGATGCGACAGGGCTACTTCTTGACCGGCAATTCAACCGCCTTGGGCGTCACCTTCGCCAGGTTCGGCGTTATATCAGCCTCGACGTTGCGGGCGGTCCAGGACAGCGCGCCGAGGACCAAGTCCTGGAAGACCTTGTTCGTCCAAACGTCTTCTCGGTGCCCCATCGAAGTGTAGAACACCCGGCCCTTGTCGTTCATTCTGGCCCAGGTGGCGGGGAAGTTCGGCCGTTCGTAGTCGAAGCCCTTCATGCCCGTCGTGTCTTGCACCAGAATGACGTGCAGATCGGTAGCGAAGTTCTTCAGGGCGTACCATTCCTCGTTCAGCTCGAAATCCTTCAGTTCCTTGGTGCCCGGGAACTTGTCATCGACCAGGCGCATCCAGGCTTTCTGCTGCGCGCCGTGGCGGATGAACTCGCCGCCGATCATGGCAATGTAGGGATCGAGCTTGTCGCGTTCCTGATTGGCCGCCCGGTCGCCGGCCGAGTGGAAGGTATCGGTGGCGCAGTGCGAGCCGATGAAGCCCTTGCCGCCCGCGATGGCCTTGAGCAGGGCTGCCTTGCCTTCGGGCGGCATCGGCGGGTTCTTGTCGCCGCCTTCCTTGGTCAGGTCGCCGGTCGTGTAGAAGAAGAACACGTCATACTTGGCGATTTCCTCGGGCACGAAGACGCGGCCGTCCTTGGTGCAGGTCACGTCGAAGCCGCTCTTGGTACCGAGGTCGGTCAGAATCTGTTCGGCGTGGCTGAGCTTGTCGCCGGTGCGCTTGATCGACGAATGCTCGAAGCCCTGCGAACGGGTGAACATCAGCACTTTCTTTTTCGGGCCGTCGGCCTGGGCGGTCCAGCCCAGCGGAAAGCCGGCCAGGCCGATGGCGGCGGCTCCGGTGGTCGCCAGCATATCGCGTCGGTTCATCGGGAGTCCTCCGGGTGCGAATCGGGAAGCAAGGAATTGGTGGAAGTCTACAGGAGGCTGGACTGGAAGGCGAGCGGTTTGCAAAAAGCCGCTGGCGGCTGCGCAAATCCCTTGGAATTGCGAAGCCGCCAGCGGCTTGGAGAGAGATTACTTCAAGCGCTTCAAAGCCAACTGGGCATCCTGGGTCAGCCGGGCGGCGGGGGCGCCCTTGGCCAATTCAGCCAGCAATGCCTTGGCTTCCGGCGTCGCCAGGCGCTCCAGCACTTCGACGCCGCGCAGCGACTGAATTTGCTCCAGATTGGTGACTGGGCCGGCCAACTTTTCCAGAAGCTGTTCGAGTCGCTGCCGGGCTTCGAGCGAAGGATTGCCTTTCAGCCGTTGCTGGAGATATGGCTCCGCGAGCTCGGCCAACTTTTCCAGGTCTTCGCCCGCTTGCTTGCGCGTATCGAAGCGTTCGCTTTCGAGGTCGGCCAGCAGACGGCGGATCAGCTTGTCATCGGCCGCCGCCACGGGCTTGAGATGCCGCTTGAGCAGCGCCGAGGCGGTCTCCGGCGACTGGCTCAAGCGAGCGATGGCTTGCTCCGCCTTTTCGCCGTCCTCGCCGGCCAGTTGCTTCCACAACTCGGTCAGCTCGGCATCGCCGGGCTTAGCCGGCTGCACCTTCTCGGCCTCCAGTGCCTGGCCGAAGTCCCAGAGCAAGGCCGTGGTGTCGCTGCCGCCGGTGATGACCGTCCGGCCATCGGGCGTGAACACCAGCGCGTTGACGCCGCCCCGGTGCCCCTTCAGGTCGGTCAAGATCGTGCCGGTGGCCACGTCCCAGAAACGAACGGTGCCGTCGCTCGCGGCGGCTGCCAGCAGTTTGCCGTCCGGGGCGAACTCCAGGCCGTGAATGATGCCATTCTGCCCGCCGAACTGACGAAGTTCCTTGCCCGAGGTAAGGTCGAGCAGTCGGATCGAGTTGCCCAGCGCGACGCCCACCGTCTTGCCGTCGGCCGCGAGCGCGACGCTCGTGCTGCCCCCGGCCGATTCCTGGAAGGGTTTGCCGGCTCCGGGCACCGCTCCTCCGAGACCGAACTGAACCTGGAAAATCTCGCCGGCATTAACGCCGCGCAGCTTGATTTGCC
The DNA here is from genome assembly GCA_020054355.1 of Planctomycetales bacterium. Lineage (GTDB taxonomy): Bacteria > Planctomycetota > Planctomycetia > Gemmatales > Gemmataceae > JAGVLI01. The sequence goes on from JAGVLI010000181.1 coordinate 10,105, forward strand.
GCCGCAGCTTGCCGGTCGCCAGTTCCCAGACCTGGACCTTGCTGGCCATCCCTTGCTCCAGGCCAGCGCCGATCAACAAACGTCCGTCGGGCGAAAGCGCGAGACCTTGCGGCGTCATCCCGGCATCGGGCTGACCAATGTTCGGATCGATCATGATCGGGCCGGCCAGTTGCCGCAGCTGTCGGCCGCTGGCCGTGTCCCACCAAAATATCCGGCCGTCGCCGCAAGACGAAACCAACGTCTTCCCATTGGGATGGAAGATCACCGATTTGATGCTATTCTCGTGGCCCTTGTATTGGCGCACTTCCTTGCCGGTCGTCAGGTCGCGGAGTTGCAGGACGCCATCCATCCAGCCGACGGCCAGCGTCTTGCCATCGGGGGCAAAAGCGAGGGCGGTGGGCCAGACCTCGAGGAAGTCCGGCGGGTTCTGCATCGGCTCGGGCGCCTTCAGGCTGAGGAGTTCCTTGCCGGTGGCCAGGTCCCACAGGCGGACGGTCTGATCGCCGGCGCCGGTGGCCAGCCGCTTGCCGTCTGGGGACAGAGCCACGGCATTGACCTCGCCATCGTGACCGCCTTGGACCGGCCGCCAATCCTTGCCATCGGCGGTATTCCAGATGCGGATGCTGCCGCCCTTACCGGGGCCAACCAGGCGCTTGCCGTCGGGTGAAAAGGCGATGGATGGGAACAGCGGCATGCTGCCGTCGTTGAACTGGATGCGGACATTGCCGAAGCCGATTTGATAGCCTTTGAACTCATGGAGCTTTTTGCCGCTGGCCACGTCGCACAGAAAAATGCTGCCGCCGGCGCCGCTGCCGTCTCCGTTCTCCATGCCCACCGCAATCGTGCGCCCGTCCGGGGCGAATGCCAGGGCCGTCGCACCGCTGCCGTTGTTGTCGCCCACCTCCAGGGCCGGCAGCTCCTTGCCCGTGGCAGTGTCCCAGAGCTTCGGCACCGGAGTGCCGCTCGCCACCGCCAGCACCTTGCCGTTGGGTGAGAAGAGGGCGGCAAAACCTCCATTGTCGTTGCCGTCGTCGATTTCGCGAATGACCTTGCCGGTGGCCACGTCGAGCAGTTGTACTTTGCTGGTGCCGGTATTGTCGTCCGAGGTGGTCACGGCGGCGGTCTTGCCGTCCCCAGTGAAAATCGGTGGGATACTGACGTTGCGGCGCGCGGCCATGAACCTCGGCAATTCCTTGCCGGTGCCCGCTTCCCACAGGCGAACGGTGGCGCCGCCCTGGTTGTCCTGCCCCAGCGCGCCGATCAGTTTGCCGTCGGGAGAAAAGAACACGTTGATGAGATTGACGATTTCCTGGTTCTCGTTCTTTACGGTCGGAGCGAAGTCGCGCAGCTCCTTGCCGGTGGCCAGGTCCAGGTGGCGCACCACCCCCTGTCCGGTGTTAAGATCGGTCAGCACCAGGGCCAAGGACTTGCTGTCCGGCGAGAAAGTCGGAGCGCCATATTGGTGGGTCGGCGACTTCAGCCGGCGCAGCTCCTTGCCGGTCGCCACGTTCCACAGCTAAATCGAGCCGTCCGCCTCGTAGCTGGCGGTAGTCAGGCCGTCCGGTGACACGACACCACTCTGGCCGGTAAACGAGTTGCCGGGCGGGACGAAGGACAGCAATTCCTTCCCGCTCTCCGCCTCCCAGTGACGCAGGCTGCCGTCCACGCCCACCGACAGCAGCACTAAGCCGTTCTTCAGATAGCGCACCTGCTGAATGGCGCTGCCGTGCCGAAAGCGGATCGTTCCCAAGCGGGCACGGGCAAAGGCCGGCAGCGGATCGCCGTGGGGATCGACCGCGACCGCCGCAGATCGGAAGAGC
>JAGVLI010000785.1 GCA_020054355.1 Planctomycetales bacterium
CCGACGGTGCCGACCCCGGCACGGCCTTGACCGCCCAGGGCGCGATGATCGGCACTGCCGACTACGTCGCGCCCGAGCAGGCGCGCAACGCCCGGCAGGCGGACATCCGCTCGGACATCTATAGCCTGGGCTGCACCTTCTATCATTTGCTGACCGGCGGCCCGCCGTTTCCCGGCGGGTCAGCCATGCAGAAGATTCATCACCATCTCAACAAGGAAGCGGCCTCGGTGTGCCTGCTCCGGCCGGAAACTCCGCCGGAAGTGGAAGCGATCGTCAAGCGGATGCTGGCCAAGAAGCCGGACGACCGCTTTCAGACGCCGGCGGAAGTGGCGGAGCAGCTGAAGGGGTACACATAGTAGCCCGCCGCTCCGCGGCGGAGCGAGCGGCGCAGCCGCGAGCATCCGCTGGCGGCTTGCCTTTCCCGTTGCGGCGAAGTTCGGCAGAACACCCGCGACTGACTGCTTTTGCAAGCGAGCAGCAGTTCCATCGCTGTTGGATCGGCGCCACCGAAGCTGGCTGCCCAGATCACTTGCCGTTCATGACATAGCCGGACTCCGGCGGGACACTCGCGGCTGCGCCGCTCGTGCCGCCGCGGAGCGGCGGGCTACTATGTGAGATGGCTGGTGTAAGCCTCTTCGTTGAAGCCGATCAGCAGCGTCTTGCCCCGGCGGATCGTCGGCGCCCGCAGGTTGCCGGTGGGTCCGAGCAGATGGGCGGCCAGCGTGTCGTCGTCGGGCGGCGACTGCTTCATGTCGAACGTGACCACCTTCTTGCCCTTGGCCACCACGATCTTGTCGGCGGACTTGGCCAGGGCCAGGGCTTCAGCACGGCCCTTGCGCTCCTTCGAGGCGTCGGCCCGCGCGGCGGGTTGCAGGTCGTATTGCTCAAGGAACCCCTGAGCCTTGACGCAGGTGGTTCAGCCCTTGCGGTGGTAGAGCCAGTCGAACTTGGCGGACATGTCTTTTCCTTTGCTAAACCGCAAGCGGTTTGGGGCGGTTCAATACTTCGGCATGGTCGGATCGATCTGCTCGGCCCAGGCCAGGATGCCGCCCTTCAGGTTCTTCAGCTTGGTGAAGCCCTGCTCGCGGAGGAACTGCACCGCCTTGGCGCTTCTCATCCCACTCTTGCAGTGGACGATGATCTCGCGGCTCTTGTCCAACTCGCCGAATCGCTGGGGCAGTTCCGGCAACGGCAACAGCTTGCTGCCCGGAATCTGGCAGATGGCGTACTCCGGCGGATTGCGCACGTCGAGAATGAAAATATCCTCCTGGCGGTCAAGGCGGCGCTTCAGCTCCTCCACCGTGGTTTCACCCTGTTGATCGACAGCCGCGGGAGCATGGCTTTCCTGGCCACGGACGCCGCAGAACTGCTCGTAGTCGATGAGTGCGGTGACCGTCGGCTTATCGCCGCACACCGGGCACTTCGGATTGCGCCGAACCTTGAACTCGCGGAAGCTCATGCGCAGGGCGTCGTAGAGCAGCAATCGGCCGATGAGCGGCTCGCCGTTGCCGAGGATCAGCTTCACGGCTTCGGTCGCCTGGATGCAGCCGACCAGGCCGGGCAGGATGCCCAGCACTCCGCCTTCGGCGCAGCTCGGCACCTCGCCGGGCGGCGGCGGTTCCGGATAGAGACAGCGATAGCACGGCCCGTGCGGCGGATGGAACACCGAAGCCTGGCCGTCGAAGCGAAAGATGCTGCCATAGATGTTGGGCTTCTTCAACAGCACGCAGGCGTCGTTGGTCAGGTAGCGGGTCGGAAAGTTATCCGTGCCGTCGATGACGACGTCGTAGGGCTTGATGATGTCCAGGGCGTTGGCGGAAGTCAGCCGGGTTTCGTAGAGGTCGATCTGCACTTCGGGATTGATGGCGTTCAGGCGGTCCTTGGCCGAGTGCAGCTTGGGCCGGCCGACATCCGGGGTGCCATGCAGGATTTGCCGTTGCAGGTTGCTGAAATCGACCACGTCGAAATCGACCAGGCCGATACGGCCGATGCCCGCCGCCGCCAGGTACAGTCCCAGGGGCGAGCCGAGGCCGCCTGCGCCGATCAGCAAGACGCTGGCGGCCTTGAGGCGTTTCTGCCCATCGAGGCCGACCTCGGGCATGATGAGATGCCGGCTGTAGCGCGCGACTTCGTGGGAGGAGAGGTTGACCCGGTCGAGGTTCAGTGAAAGTGCGGGAGGCATGGCACCGGCTCCGATGACAGCGGGGGCGAAATGAGCTGGCATTCTCTCACTTCGGTCGCGGTGCGTCCAGGGGCTGAATTCAGCTCGGAGCCAGCCGGATGATACAAACCTGAAGCGTAAGCCTAGACGGTGTGAGCCAGCGCTCGCAATCAGCGAGACTTCTTCCGCGCATTCCGGCCGGCCAGCCAGCGTTGAAACGACGACTGGCTTTCCCCGGATGCCCGGCCCGCGAGCAGGTTTTCCACGCTGACGTCTTCGTCCAGTTCGGGCCAGTGAATGCCTTCGCCCTGGGCGATGAGACGCCAGCTCTTGCGCTCCTTGGCTGTACCGTGGGAGAGGCGTGGATACCAGCCCAAGGGGACGGAAATGGACCGGCCATCCACCAGGTCCACGGACAGCGTGTCCGTGGACACGGCAACGTTTTGAATGGCAGGTCTACGGCTATCGTTGCTCACGCTCATTCCAGCGCCCCGATAATCAGGCAGCAGTTGTGCCCGCCGAAGCCGAAGCTGTTGGACATGGCCCGGCGCACCCGCGTCTCGCGCGCCGTGTTGGGCACGTAGTCGAGGTCGCATTCGGGGTCGGGAGTCTGAAGATTGATGGTCGGATGGAGCACGCCGCGATGGATGCTCATGGCCGTGGCGATCAGCTCCACGCCGCCGGATGCGCCCAGCGTGTGGCCGATCATGCTCTTGGTGCTGCTGACGGCGACCTTCTTGGCGTGCGCGCCCAGCACCGCTTTCATGGCCTTGGTCTCGGCCACGTCGCCCAGCGGCGTGCTAGTGCCGTGCGCGTTGATGTACTGCACGTCTTCCGGGTTGAGCTTGGCATCCTTCAAGGCGA
>JAGVLI010000025.1 GCA_020054355.1 Planctomycetales bacterium
CGGCGCCACCACCGGCACCGGCATCGTCCACATCGCGCCGGGTTGCGGCAAGGAGGACTTTCAACTCGGCAAGGAGCAAGGGCTGCCGCCCGTCGCGCCGCTCGATGATGCGGGGACTTTTCTGCCCGGCTTCGGCTGGCTGACCGGATTGTCCGCCGTCGATCCCGCCACGGCCGACCGCATCCTCGACGACCTGAAGCAAAAAGGCCGGCTATTCGCGGTCGAGCAGTATCCGCACAGCTATCCGCACTGCTGGCGCTGTAGAACGGAACTGCTGTTCCGCCTGGTTGATGAATGGTTCATCAGCATGAAGTGGCGCGACGAGATCATGGACGTGACCCGGCAAGTGCGCTTTCTGCCGGAGGCGATCAACGGCCAGGTGCGCGAGCTGAAATGGCTCGAACAGATGCACGACTGGATGATCTCGAAGAAGCGCTTCTGGGGTCTGGCCTTGCCCATCTGGCTCGATGAGCAAACCGGCGACTTCGAGGTGATCGGCTCCCGGCAAGAGCTGCAGGAGCGCGCGGTCGAAGGCTGGGAGGAATTCGAGGGCCAGACGCCGCACCGGCCGTGGGTGGACAAGGTCAAGATCCGCAATCCGAAGACCGGCAACCTGATGAGCCGGATCCCCGACGTCGGCAATCCCTGGCTGGACGCTGGCATCGTGCCTTACTCGACGATGGGCTACAACCACGACCGCGCCTACTGGGAGAAGTGGTTCCCGGCCGACTTCATCACCGAGAGCTTTCCCGGCCAGTTCCGCAACTGGTTCTACGCCATCCTGGCCATGAGCACGATGATGGAGCATCGGCCGCCCTTCCAGGTGCTGCTCGGCCATGCTCTGGTGCGCGACGAGCATGGCGCGACGATGAGTAAGTCGCTGGGCAACGCCCTCGAATTCAACGTGGCCGCCGACAAGATGAGCGCCGACGTGATGCGCTGGCTGTACTGCCGCAGCAATCCGGCGGCCAACATCAACTTCGGTTTCGGCCCGGCGGACGAGTTGCGTTCCAAGTTTCACATGAAACTCTGGAACAGCTACGCTTTCTTCGTCAACTACGCCCGGCTCGACGGCTTCGATCCGGCGCAGCCGCAAGTGCCGGTGAAGGACCGTCCCGACATCGACCGCTGGATACTCTCCGACTTGCAGTTTCTGATCGAGAAGGCGCACGAGGCATTCAAGGGCTACAACGTGATGGCCTTCTGCCTGGAAGCGGAGAATTTCATCGACGACAAGCTCTCGAACTGGTACATCCGCCGCAATCGCGCGCGCTTCTGGAAAAGCGAGCAAGGGCAGGACAAGCTGGCGGCGTATCAGACGCTTTACACGGTGCTGCTCACCTACACGAAGCTGATCGCGCCGGTGGTGCCATTCCTGAGCGAGGTCATCTATCGCAACCTGGTTGGCGGGGCGGATGACCGCAGCGTCCACCTCGGCGAGTATCCGACGGTGGATGCATCGCTGAAGGACCAGCAGCTGACGCAGGACATGGACGCGCTCTTCGACCTGGTGACGCTCGGCTCGGCCGCGCGGAACTCGGTCAAGATCAAGGTGCGTCAGCCGCTGGCGGAACTGGCCGTGCAGCCGGCCAGTGATCGCGAACGCCGGGCGGCCGAACGCTTCCCCGAACAGATCATCGGTGAATTGAACGTCAAAAAAGTGACCCTGCACGAAACGAAGAACGGTTCCTTGCTGAAAGCCGATGTGAAGCCGAACATGAAGACGCTGGGGCCGAAATTCGGGCAGCGGCTCAAGGAAGTGCAAGCCGCCATCGCCCAAGGCGATCCAACGGTCCTGGCGGCGAAGGTCCAGGCCGGCCTGCCGTTCGAGATTCAGTGTGCCGACGGTCCCGCCACCCTTGAGCCGACGGATGTCGTGGTGCTGCTGAAAGCTCCGGAAGGCTGGGCCGGGGTCGCCGATCGCGCTGCGCAAGTGATGATCTGCACGACCATCAGCGAAGCGCTGAAGCACGAAGGCCAGGCCCGCGAGGTCATCCGCGCCGTGCAGAACGCCCGCAAGGATGCTGGCCTGCAACCGGAAGACCGCATCGTGCTGTACCTGGCCACGGACTCAGCGGAACTGCGCCAGGCCATCGAGACGCATCGTGCCTATATCGGCAGTGAAACTTTGGTCAAGGAATGGGCCGACAAGCCGCTGGGTGAGGGGGCGTTTCAGGCCCAGGTGAAGGTGGACGGGCAGGCGTTGACGATTGAGCTACGGAAGGCGTGAGTCGCCATCATGACCGTCCCAACGGTTGTTCGTGTGGCCGAGGTGGGGAAACCGGCCTTTGGGCTGCGCAAGGGCGAGGAAGGAATCTCCGTCTTCGATCCTGACGCTGTCCAGCCGCCGCTCAGCGAACAGGAAATCCTGGCATCGTTCCGCACCGGAAGTCAGGTCTTGGTGCGCACGGCAGCGGACATCGTCGCCAGGGGCCTGCAAATCGTTCCGGTGGAAGGGGCACAAAATCTACCCGAGCGTTTGCGTCAGGCGCATCGGGAAATTCGTCCTGGAATTGCCATGAGCCGAGCTGCTTTCAAACAACAGTTGCGGGAGCTGGAGTAACATGGAACTCAAGCGCATTCCCGATCCGCCCATTACCACCGATCTGGTCGAGGCCATCCGGGCATTTCCGGTCGAACGGGAGGTCATCCATTGTGGACAGCCCTTCCACGTCTCACCGTTCGACTTTTATGCCGATTGCCCGGCATGCCGAAGCCGGATCAAGGTTCGTGCCTTGTCAGCCGTTCAAGAAGTCGAAGACGTATTCGATGCCGTCTTCGAGTGGCTGAACCAGCCCGGCGCGGAAGCATCAATGCGCCGCCGACAGCAGGAGATCAAGGCTGATGCGGATGAGACGTAAACGGCGTGGCCGCTCGGCGAAGGTCGACGGGCAGGCGTTGACGATTGAGCTACGGAAGGCAGCTGCCGTTGCCTGATTGGTCAATCGTTGCTGGCTTGCTCCAAACTTTCAAAAAATGTCCGATCGAGCAGCCGGGCTCCGTGAATTACTCGGAGGATGCGGACCCGGTTGCCATCCACCCGGTAAATGATGCGGTATGCCCCAAACCCGAGGTGACGCCAGGGGCGGTCGATGGCGTCGGCTTCGGGTACCACTTCGTAACGCAAGGGCAAGTAACTCAGGGACTGGGCCTTGCGTTGAAAATTACGAACCCAGTTTGCGGCGGCGCTCTTTTTGTCCCGAGCGATGTAGTTGTGAATCTTCCGCACGTCGTTTTCCGCTTCCCTTGACACTTCCAACTGGTATGTCGTTGTCACGGCAAAACTCGCTCATGAATTCATCGAGTGGCCTGGTTCTCCCAGCCAGGATGTCTTCCTCGGCCGGCGCAACAAGTCGCACCAAGTTGATCGTCTTTACCATTCGCTCAAAGGTCGCCACATCGAGCACTACCGCGGCGGGTTTGCCTTGCGCGGTGATGACCACCGGCTGGCCGTTTTTCTTCACCTGCTGCAAAATCGCCTCCGGGGCCGCACCCAGTTCTTCCACGGTCTTGAAATCCTCGGTCAGGCTGATGGACATGGCAGCTTCTCGCTGAATGTTAATTGGGCGGGGTTCGCACGGTTCCATCATAAAGGAGCCGCCGCAGTGGGTCCAGCCGGCGGCGGCCACTGGCCAAGGGCCGGCGCTCCGCTAGAAAAACCACGGTGCCCACTGGGCGAACTTGGTGGCATAGAGCGACAGCAGCAGCGCCGCCGGGGCCAGCAGGGCGAAGCCCGCCCAGGTCGAGAGCCGGCCGCACAGCAGGCCGAGCAGCAGGTAGACCGGCACAATGGGGACGATGAAGCGGGCGGCCGACCCCATGCACATTTCATGGCTGCGGGTCGCGTAAGGAATGACCCACAAGCCGGCTGCCAGCAGGGCTTCGTACGGATTCAGGTGGCGGCGCAGGCCCCAGGCGAGCAGCAGCCCGGCGGCCCCGAACCAGACCGGGTTGCCCAACATCAGGCTGGTCCAGGGGTTGCCCAACGGGTCGCGGTCTTGCCAGTAGCACGGGGAGCCGGGGACGAAATTCTGCCAGAAGGGTTCCAGCGTCAGCAGGGCGGTGAGCTTCGAGCCGCCTCCATGATGGGCCATCGACCATTGCTGGTGAGCCTTGAGGAAAGCCAGCGGTTCGCCGAAGGCCAGGGTGGTGTAGCCCATGAAGCCCAGGAGTCCGTAGCAAGCCAGCGGCATCAGCCAGGCGGCCCGCAGCAGGAATTGGCCCGGCCCGCTGGACCGCCGCCAGACGTGGAGCAAGAGCGCGGGCAAGAGGGCCACGCCCACGATCCGCACCCCCGTTGAGGTCCCGGCCAGCAGGGCAATGGCCCAGAGCGGCCCCTGACGCTGCACGACCAACAGCACCAGCAGCAAGCAGAGCAGAAACAGGGATTCGCTGTAGGCCATGTGCAAGAAGAAGGTGGGCGGAAAGAAGGCCAGGGCCAGCACCGTGGCGCGGACCTGCTCGGCGGGGGCGTCGGGCCAGCGTTCGCGAGCGTAGACGGCCAAGGTCACGAAGCAACCCGCCAGGGCCAGCTGACTGACGACCAGCAGTGCCGTCGGAGCTGCCAGGCCCAGCGCCATGAAGGGCAAGGCCAGCAGGGGATAGATGGGCATGAAAGCCGCCGTCGATTGGCGCGCCGGGTCGAAGCGGTAGCCTTCCCGGCAGATGCGGGCATAGTGTGTGCCGTCCCAGCGGGCGAAGAAATCGTACCAGGGATCGTGTGCGAGCTCCTTCTCCCCAAAGGCGCCGACCACCCCCACGATCACGATCGCGCTGCTCACGGCATACCAGGTCAGGCCCAGCCGCCAGCAGGAAACTGGCGCGGCCGGCGGCGCGGCCGGGTCGGCTAACGTCATTGAGGAAACTCCGTCCAGTACCCGAGCCAGGCCGGCGAGACTGCCCTGCCGGGCCATTATCGTTGCAGGAATGTTCGGCGAACTCAATACCCTGAGATGGTCATGAATCACGAAACCAGCGACCGGCAGTTGGCGATTATCCGCGAAAAGGTCGAGGCCGGCCAGCGCCTGTCCTTCGACGACGGCGTCTATCTCTGCGAAGACGTTGACCTGTTCGCCCTGGGCGAGCTGGCGAACATCGTCCGCGAGCGGAAGAACGGCAACTTCGCCTACTACAACGTCAACACGCACCTGAACGCCACCAACGTCTGCGTCTATCGCTGCAACTTCTGCGCGTTCCGCGCCGACCTGAAAAGCCCCAAGGGCTACGTGATGAGCGACGAGCAGATCGTCGCCCGCGCCGCCGAGGCCGATCGTCGCGGCGCTACCGAGCTGCACATCGTCGGCGGGCTGCACCATCAGCTGCCCTACGAGTGGTACCTCAATGTCGTCAAGATCGTTCACGAAGCGCATCCCCGGCTGCACCTGAAAGCGTACACCGCCGTCGAGTGGGACTGGTTCGCCCGGCTGACTGGCAGGTCGACGCGCGACATCCTCGCGGAGTTCAAGGAAGCCGGCCTGGGCAGCCTGCCCGGCGGCGGCGCGGAAATTTTTCATCCCGAGGTGCGCGATCAGATTTGCGAGCACAAGGCCGACGCCGACAACTGGATCCGCATCCACCGCGAAGCCCACGCACTGGGCTTGCGCTCCAATGCCACCATGCTCTACGGCCATATCGAGGAAGCCCGGCACCGCATCGATCATCTGATCCGTCTGCGCGAGCTGCAGGACGAAACCGGCGGGTTTCAGACCTTCATCCCGCTGGCCTTCCACCCGGACAACACCAAGCTGGGGAGCGACCGGAACATCTCGAAGCCGAGCGGCCTGCTCGACCTCAAGACCATGGCCGTCAGCCGGCTGATGCTCGACAACTTCCCGCACATCAAGGCGTACTGGATCATGCTGGGCATCAAGACGGCCCAGCTGTCGCTGAGCTTCGGCGCGGACGACATCGACGGCACCGTGGTCCACGAGAAGATTTACCACGACGCCGGCTCCGACTCGCCGCAGGAGCTGACCGTGGCCGAACTGCGCCGCTTGATCGAGGAAGCGGGCCGAATCCCGATCGAGCGCGATACGCTGTATCACGAAGTGGTGCGCGAGAACGGCGCGTGGCGCACCG
>JAGVLI010000771.1 GCA_020054355.1 Planctomycetales bacterium
AGACCTCCCAATTCGACGAAGCCAAGGCCAGGCTCGACCGGGACAACAAATGGTGCTGGCGTCGGCCGGTGCGCCGACTCGAAGGCGAGACGATCCGCGACAGCATGCTGGCCGTCGGCGGCGTGCTCGACGCCCGCATGTACGGCCCCGGCACCCTGGACGAAAGCAGCAAGCGGCGCAGCATCTACTTCACCGTCAAGCGCAGCAAGTTGCAGCCGATGATGCAGGTCTTCGATGCCCCGGACGGCCTGACCAGCATCGGCGACCGGCCGACCACCACCATCGCCCCCCAGGCACTCTTACTGCTGAACAATCCGCAGGTGCGGAATTACGCTCGCGGCTTCGCCCGGCGCATCGCGCCCGACGAAAAGACGACCGTGGAAAACGCCGTGCCAGCCGGCTACCTGATGGCGCTGGGCCGACCGCCGACGGCCGACGAAATGGCCGATTCGTCGGCGTTCGTCAAGGCCCAGCTGGAGTCGTATCGGAAGGCGAACAAGGCCGACGGCTGGAAACTGGCCTTTGCCGATTTCTGCCAGGTGCTGATGTGCCTGAATGAGTTCGTGTATGTGGATTGATGGGAGGCGAGAGACACCCGTACAATGGAGCATCGACCGAATAGCAACGGAGGTTGATCCCATGTCCTGCCCGTTTCCCGGAATGGACCCTTACATCGAACGGCCTGAGATTTGGCCGGATTTCCACGACAGTCTGATTGCCTGCATACGCGGCGCGCTGCAGCCGTTGCTGCGGCCGCGCTACGCGGCGCTGACGCAGGATCGTCTCTACGTCGTCGAGTCGGATCGGCCGATCTATCCGGACCTGTCTGTGGTCCGCACGTCGTCTTCGCTGCCGCGCGCCGCGACAGGAACGGCTGTCCTCGAAGTCGACGGCCCGGCGGTCTTCGAGTTGTGGCGCGAGGAAATCCGCCAGCCGTTGCTGCACATTATCGAACCAGCGGCCGGCAACCGCATCGTGACGGCCATCGAAGTGCTCAGTCCGGATAACAAGACAGCGGGCGCTGGCCGGGTATCCTATCTGGCCAAGCGCGAGGAATTCTGGGCGGGCGGCACCAACCTGGTGGAAATCGATTTGCTGCGCGGCGGCGAACCGACGGTACGGCTCTCGGCGGAAAAGTTGGCCAGCCTGCATCCCTGGCACTATCTCGTGTCGGTGACGCGGCGCTGGCCTTCGCGCCAGGAAGTCTACGCCGTGCCGCTGCCAAAGCGGTTGCCTCGTGTCGGCATCCCGCTCGCCGAGGACGATCGCGACGTCCCGCTCGACCTGCAAGCGGCCTTCACGCGCTGCTGGGATGAAGGCCCGTACCCGGAACTGCTGCGTTACGATCGAGCGCCGCCGGGCCGATTGACGCCGGAAGAAACGAACTGGTGCGAGCAGACATTGCAAGCCGCCGGCCTGCGGAAGCCCGCCGGCTCATAGCCGATCGAGTCGGCACGGATCGAGATCGAGTCGTCCGGCAGATTACCGTGGAGATTACGCCGCCATGATTGTCAAGGCAAAACAGGCTCCCGCCGAACAACGCTTCCTGCTGCGCAACGTCGCTTGGCCGCAGTATCGGGCCTTCGCGGCCGCTCTTGGTGAAAGGCACGTCCGGCTGACTTATGACGGGAAGGACCTCGAACTCATGACAGTCTCACACGGCCATGTACGCGGGGGCGAGATGTTGGATCGCTTCCTGAATGTCGTGACGGAAGAAATGGATATCCCGATGCAGAGCGGCGGTTCCACAACCTTGAATCGGGAAGACGTCGAGCGCGGTCTCGAACCCGACCGCTGCTACTACCTCGAGCACGAATACCTGGTGCGCGACAAAGACGAGATTGATTTGTCCGTGGATCCGCCGCCGGACCTCGCCATCGAGATCGAAATCAGCCGCAGTTGTCTGAACCGCATGGCTATCTATGCGGCGCTGAAAGTTCCCGAGCTTTGGCGCTTTGACGGCAGCCTACTCCGGGTTTATCATCTGACCGCGGACGGGAACTACGTCGAAGCGTCAGCCAGCCGGCACTTCCCGTTTCTGCCCATCGGCGAGGTGCAGGCGTTTCTGCTCCGCCGGGGCCAGCTGGATGAAACCAAGCTCGTTAAATCGTTCCGCCAGTGGGTGCGCGAGCAAATCGCCCGCGGGTGGGCTCAACCCTGACAGGTAGTATTGTCCATGCCCGACGAATGGTTCTACGTTGCCGACCGGAAGAAGATGGGGCCGGTGCCCTTCGCCCAGCTGCAAGCGCTGGCGGGCAGCGGCCAGCTGAAGCCGGCCGACATGGTCCTGCAGGGCGGCACCACGAAATGGGCCGCCGCCGAGACGGTGGCGAACCTCTTTCAGGCGTCGTCCGACTACTTGCCGACCGCGCCCTCGGAACAGGAGCAGGCGCAAGCACGCGAAGGCTTCGCCGACATGATCGAGGAAGCCCCTCGGCATATGAAGCCGCATCAGGGCGGGCTGGTCCTGACGCTCGGCGCGGTCAGTATCGGTATGGGGTCGATCGGTTTGCTCGCGGCGTGCCCCTCATGCACTCAGTTCATGGTGCCATTCCCGGTCATCAGCCTGGGGCTGGGAGTGCCGGCTTTCATCGTGGGCGGCAAACATCTGCGGCTGATGAAATCCGGTTTGATGGACCCGCAGGGTGAAGGTCAAACGCGCTCCGGCTGGATTTGTGGCATTATCGGCACGGTGCTGGGCGTGCTGGGCGTGCTGATCTTCCTGGTCGTGGTCGTGCTGATCGGTGCGATGTATCGCTCACAGGATTAAGCACAAGAAGCCAGCGTTCATCCAAGCGCCCGGTGCTAACGTGCCTCGAAAAATCTTGTTCTCAGTGGCCACGCCCCTGGGTGAACGAGTTGTCTTGACCCGCAATCGTTGGCGGGAGATCGTCCGATTCAAGCATCCCGCCCTGAAGGGACACGATGCTGCCATGCGGGCATGTTTGCAACACCCAACGGTGATCCGAGCCAGTGCCACCAATGCGACGGTCCATCTATACTATCTTGCAGTGGACGCACGTTATCTCTGCATCGTTGTTGGGGGCGATCAGCCAGCGGAGCGATTCGTCATTACGGCGTACTTCACCGAACAATTGAAGAAGGGCGATGAATTGTGGACAGAGTAAGGGTCTATTACGACCGGCAGGGAAATACCTTGACCGTTTGGTTCGACGACCCGCGAAAGGAACACGTCTGCGAGGAAATCGCGGATGATGTCGTCTTGATGAAGGACCGTCGTGGGCAGGTGATCGGTTTTGAACGCCTGAACTATTTGTCGCGCAAGCTGCACGACGAAGGCGCCAATGTGCCTGTGGAAGTGCAAGTATTGTAATCGCGGCCGCCAGCAACTTTCGATTGGCGAATCATTTGAGGTCCAGATGAACATCCCGAAATATTTCGCGCCGCCCGTGGGCTTTCCTACCCGCCGCCAGTTCCTGCAGCGCGCCGGCAACGGCTGCGGCCTGCTGGCGCTGGCGGGGTTGCTGGAAAGCGAAGGGTTGCTTGCTAAACCGCAAGCGGGCGAAGGTGCGCCGCGCAATCCACTGGCGTCGAAGGCCGGGCACCTGCCCGCCAAGGCGAAGTCGGTCATCTACCTGTTCATGAACGGCGGCCAGAGCCAGGTCGATACCTGGGACTGCAAGCCGGAGCTGGAAAAGCGCGACGGCGTGGCGCTCAATGGTTTCGACAATAATACCGGCTTCTTTCCCGGCCAGGTCGGCCCGCTGCTGAAGTCGCCGTTCGAGTTCGAGCGGCACGGCCAGAGCGGCATCTGGGCTTCGGAAATCTTTCCGAACATTGCCAAGCATGTCGATCGCATGGCCTTTCTTTACTCTTGCTGGACCGATTCCAACAATCACTCGCCGGCGCTGTTCAAGGTCAACACCGGCATGGCCCGCATGGGCTTTCCTTGCCTCGGTTCCTGGGTGACTTACGGCCTGGGCAGCGAAAGCCAGAACCTGCCCGCGTTCGTGGCGATGTACGATACGCTGGGCCGGGGGCTGCCCAAGGGCCATTCGCAGAACTGGGGCGCGGGTTTCCTGCCGAGCCTCTACCAGGGCACCGCGCTGAAGCCGCAGGGCGCGCCCATCGACGATCTCTTCCGCCCCAAGGAGATGGAGGCCGATCAGCAGCGTTCGCAACTCGACTTGCTGGCCAAGCTGAATCGTCGCCAGGTGGAACAACGGCCCGGCGAATCGGAACTGGCAGCGCGCATCGAGACTTTCGAGCTGGCCTATCGCATGCAGCTGGCCGCCCCGGAAGCGCTGGACATCGACAAGGAACCGCCGCCAATCCAGAAGCTCTACGGCCTCGACAATCCCAAATGCACCCATTTCGCCAAGCAATGCCTGATGGCCCGCCGGCTGGTGGAACGCGGGGTGCGCTTCGTGCAGATTTACTCCGGCGGCATGGAGAACGAGCGCAGCTGGGACGGGCATATCGACATCGCCGGCAACCACCGTCAATTCGCCGGTGAAACGGATATTCCCATCGGCGCGCTGCTGACCGATCTGCAACAGCGCGGCTTGCTCGATTCGACCCTCGTGGTTTGCAACGGCGAATTCGGCCGACTGCCGGTGTCGCAGAAGGGCGCGAAGCCGGGACGCGACCACAACCCGCATGCCTTCACCACCTGGCTCTGTGGCGCGGGCGTCAAGGGCGGCACGACCTTCGGCGCGACCGATGAAATCGGCTTGCGGGCGGAAGTGGATCGCGTCAGCATTCACGACCTGCATGCCACCATTCTGCACCTGCTCGGCCTGGACCACACGAAACTGACCTACCGCTACAACGGCCGCGACTTCCGTCTGACGGACGTTTATGGCAGCGTGGTCAAGACGGTTTTGGCTTGAATGTAGTCGGACTTCACTTGCTGCTATCGAGGACAGGCGAAGCAAAATGACGAATGGGAAACCGAGAATCGAGAACCGAGAATTGAAGAAAATTCAGTGCTTTTCGTTCTCGGTTCTCGGTTCTCGGTTTCCCATTCGTCATTTGCATTATCCGCCGACTGGCAAGTTCTCTCGACAGGGTAACGCATCATATCCCCGTTAGAATCCTCGCCCCTCGTTCGTCATAACGGCGGAGACCGGCAACGGCTCCTGGCCAGTCTTGCCTGAATCAGCCAATCAACCGGGCCTATTCCCTTGTTCGTATTTCCCATGCGGAGGCGCTGCGCCTCCTGGGGGAGGGTATTGCCATGATCGGTCGCTTGCTGGGCGCCTTGCTGGTTTCGCTGAGTCTGACTTCGCTGCTGCCGGCCGCCGATGCGCCGGTGCGGAGCACCGCGCCCACCGACATCAAGGATGAAGCCGCCTTGCGGGAAACGATCCTGGCGGAAAAATACCGCGGTTTCGAGGAAGCACTGCTGCGTCTGGCCCAACGGCTGGAGCGCAGCACCAAGCCGGAAGACCGCGTGCAGGCCGCCCAGCTGCGCAAGGCCATCGAGGTCGCCGGCAAGGGCGGCATCTCCACCCGCTTCGCCCAGCTGATCTTCGTCCTGAAGAAGTCGGAAGCGAACAACCTGAACGAGGTCAAGGATGCCATACAGCACGGCGAAAAGCTGATCGCCGATTTGCAGGAAGTCCTGGATCTCTTGCTCAAGGATCGCGACCTGGACCGTACCCGCGACCGCATCAAGCGGCTCGAAGAACTCATCAAGATGCTCAACCTGGCGATCCGCGACCAGAAGGTGGTGCGCCGCCACACCGACATGAAGCAGCTGGAGAAGGACGAACTGGGCAAGTCGCAGGAGAAAGTGACGAAGCACACCGACGAACTGGGGCGGGAACTGGAAAAGGACGGCATCGAAAAGCTGCCGGGCAAGGAGCTGATCCAGGGCGCGGTCACCGACCAGCGCGAAGCCGGGCAGAACATCGGCACTGGCAATAACGGCGAAGCCTCCAAGCACCAGAGCGAAGCCATCGGCAAGCTGGTGCGCGTCCGCGAAGCGCTGGAAAAAATCCTCCAGCAACTGCGCGACGAGGAGCGCAAGGCCATCCTCATCAGCTTGAAGGCCCGTTGCGAGGAGATGCAGAAGCAGCAAACGGAAATCCTCGACGGCACCGTGGCTGTCGCGAAGAAGATCGCCGCAGCCGCCGACCAGAAGCCGACTCGCCCCGACGAGCAGCAGAGCCTGACCCTGTCGGATCGGGAAGCGGTCGTAGTCCGACATGCCGAAAAAGTACTGGCCGTTCTCAAGGCGGAAGGCAGCTCCATCGCCTTCGCGGAAGTTTTCGAGCAATTGAAAGCGGATACGACGCTGGTACAGCGCCGGTTGAACAAGGCCGACGTGGGCGAACTAACCAGGCAAGTCGAACGCGACGTCATCGACACCTTGCAGGAAGTCCTCGACGCGCTGAACGAGGCCATTTCGCCCGTGAAGCCAGGGCCGGGCGGCAACCCTGCGCCGCCGAAGACGGCCAAGGAACCCCGCCTGATCGACTTCGTGGCGGAGTTGAAGATGATCCGCTCGCTGCAAGTGCGGGTCAACGACCGCACCAAGGTCTATGGCCAGCTGTATCGCGGCGAGCAGGCGGAAGCCCCGGAAATCCGCAAGGAGCTGAAAGACCTGGCCGACCGTCAACTGAAAATTTACGACGTGACCAAGACCACCGATAAGCGAGAACAGGAAACCAAGAACGACGAACGACCGGGACGCTGATGCTGACGCGGCGCGGTTCGCGACGCTTCGTAGAAGCGTGCGTTCCGTACCACCGTCGCAAACGGAGGACAATTCCATGAAATGGCGAAACTGGATCGTTGCCGCTGTGTTGGGCGTGTGTACGCTCAACGGCTCGGCGACGGCCGCCGAGCCGGCCGTCGCCGTCTTTGGACAGTATCGCACGCCCAGCGCCGACGCGGTGCGTGCGAGCGCGCTGGACTGGCTGCGCGAAGCCGGCAAGAACGATGAAGCGGCCTTGAAGCAGTTCCAGGGCATCTGG
>JAGVLI010000521.1 GCA_020054355.1 Planctomycetales bacterium
CAGTCCGCCCAGGCCAACCGCACCGACGCGCAGCAACTCGCGCCGCGTCAGGCCGTCGCATAGCCGCGTGCCCCCGGCAGTCCGCAGGCTTAGCATGGCGGGGTCTCCGAGTTTCTTTCAGGGTGAAGGAAATCCCGTGATTAAACTCCGGCGGCATTGCAGGGTAGCGGATAAAGCGGCTGGAGGGAATGGAAAATCGGCGGCCTCCGTCGCTGGACTGCCTGCTGCGGCGATCCGTTGCCAACACCCGGCAGCCGCTTACCGGAAGCCGTGTCGCCCACTACAGTACGATCACGACCCACGAGCAATCTCCAGCGACGAACTTCGGTGCACGAACTCCATGTCGGACCCGCTCATCACCCTGACCACCGATTTCGGCGAGGACTCGCCCTATGTGGCTGCGATGAAGGGCGTGATCCTGAGCATCAACCCAGCCGCGCGCCTTCTCGACCTCAGCCATGAAATTCCGCCGCAGGACATCCCGCATGCGGCCTGGTTCATGGCCGGAGCGCTTCCTTGGTTCCCGACAGGCACCCTTCATGTGGTGGTCGTCGATCCGGGCGTTGGCACCGCGCGGGAACTGCTCTATATCGAGTGTTGCGGTCAGCGAATTCTCGCGCCCGACAACGGCTGCTGGACCTGGCTCGACCAGACAAAGAAGCCTCTGGTGCGGCGGTTGCGCGAGCGCCAGTGGTGGCTGCCCGCGATCAGTGCCACGTTTCATGGCCGGGACATTCTCTCCCCCGTGGCGGCCCATCTCAGCCTGGGCATCGAGCCTGCCCGGCTGGGACCGAAGACGACGCGCTGGATACGGCTGGAACGGGAAGCGCCATTCTGTCAACCCGGACGAGTGCTGGGCCGCGTCGTGTTCATCGATCGCTTCGGCAATCTGATTACGAACATTCCGGCCGATGCCGTTGGGCAACCGCCGGACGTACTGACCGTCGGCGCGCACCGAGTCGCGGATTTTCGCTGGGTGCGGACGTATGGGGAAGCGCGGCGGGGCGAGGTCGTCGCGCTGATCGGCAGCACGGACCACCTGGAAGTCGCCGTGGTGGAAGGCAGCGCCGCAGCGCTATTCGCCGCGAAGATCGGCACGGCGATATCCGTGAGCTGGACGCCGGGCACCGGCCGGAAGAGGAGCAGCGGATGAAAACCGAAGCGCGCGCGGTGCTGGAGCAATGGGACCGCGACCACGTCTGGCATCCGTTCACGCCGATGCAGAGTTACGCCGCCGAGCCGCCGTTGATTATCGCACGCGGGCACGGTTGCTTCCTCGTCGATATCGACGGGCGGGAATATCTCGACGGCGTCTCCTCGCTGTGGTGCAACGTCCACGGTCATTGCCAGCCGGAACTAGACGAGGCCATCCGCCGCCAGTTGGAGCAAGTCGCCCACTGCACGCTGCTGGGGCAAGCCAACGTGCCCTCCATCCTGCTGGCCCGCAAGCTGGTGGAACTGGCCCCGCCCGGTCTGACGCGCGTCTTCTATTCCGACGATGGCGCGACAGCGGTGGAAGTCGCACTGAAGATGGCTTTTCAATACTGGCGGCAGTGTGCGCATCCTCGGCCGGAGAAGACCCGGTACCTGGCCTTGCACGGAGCCTATCATGGCGACACGCTGGGCGACGTCAGCGTCGGCGATATCGGCCGGTTCCACGAGTTGTTCGCGCCCTTGCTGTTCTCGACCGTGCGGGCGCCGAACCATCATTGCTATCGCTGCCCCGTGGGCCTCGAACGCAGCAGCTGCCGGATCGACTGCGCCGACGTGCTGGCCAACCTCGTCCGCGAACACGCGGATTCGCTGGCGGCCGTGGTGATTGAACCGCTGCTGCAAGGGGCAGCCGGCATGATCCCCGCGCCTGCGGGGTATCTGAAGAGACTGCGTGAAGTGACGCGGGAAACCGGCGTGCTGCTGATCGCCGACGAGGTGGCGGTCGGCTTCGGCCGGACCGGCAGCATGTTCGCTTGCAGTCAAGAAGAGGTAACGCCGGACTTTCTCTGCCTGGCCAAGGGGCTGACCGGCGGCTACCTGCCGCTGGCGGCCACCCTGACGACCGACGAGATTTACGGTGCGTTCCTGGGACGGCCCGAAGAAGGCAAGACTTTCTTTCACGGTCACACCTACACGGGCAATCCACTGGGCGCGGCAGTGGCGCTGGCCAATTTGGAACTGCTCGAAAACTCCGTGCTGGCGGGCCTGCCGGAAAAGATCGAACGCCTGCGCGGGCACCTGGAACGCATGAAGGAGTTGCCCTGGGTCGGCGATGTACGTCAGCAAGGAATGATGGCGGGCGTGGAGCTGGTCCAGGACCAGGCGAGCAAGCGCGGTTTCCCCTCGGCCTGGCGCGTGGGGCAGTGCGTCTGCCGGGAAGCGCGGGACCACGGAGTGCTGCTCCGGCCGCTGGGCGACGTCATCGTGCTGATGCCGCCGCTCGCTATCGATCTTTCTTTGTTGGACCGGCTGTGCGACGTGCTTTACAATGTCCTCCAGCATCTGGCTCCGGAGCCGGACAGGCCGAGCAAAACATGAGAGGACTGTTCTTCACCGGAACCGACACCGGCGTCGGCAAGACCGTGGTGACGGCCGCTGTTGCTCGCTTGCTGCGCTGGCAGGGTGCGCCAGTGCGGGTGTGCAAGCCGGTGGCGACGGGCGGCAGGCTGGTCGAGGGCGCTTGCCGTTGTGAAGACACCGAGCAACTGGCCGCCGCCGTGGGACAGGAGCAAACCCTGGCGGAAATCACGCCCTGGGCTTTCCTTGAAGCCGTGGCTCCGTCAGTGGCTGCCCGCTTGGCTGGCAAAGCGTTGACATTGACGGACGTGGCCCAAGCAGTAACGGCGAACGCCCGACCGGAAGCCAGCTTGCTCGTCGAGGGGGTCGGTGGATTGCTCTGCCCGCTGACGGAGCGGGAAACGGTCGCCGATCTGATCGGAAAACTCGGCTTGCCGGTGGTCGTGGTGGCACGTCGGTCGCTGGGAACGCTCAATCACACGCTGCTGACCCTGGAAGTGGCGCGGGCGCGCGGGCTGAACGTGGCGGGCGTCGTGGTCAACGAAACCGCGCCGCCAGCCGGCCTGGCCGATATGACCAACGTCGAGGAACTTCGGCAGCGCATCGAAGTCCCGCTGCTGGCCGTTGTGCCCTGGCAGCCCGACGGCAGCGACGAAGTAGCTAACGCATTGGCTGCCGTCGATTGGCGACGGCTGTGTCAACCAAAGCGAGCGGTGGGATTGATCCCATCGGATAACCTCAAGTGATCGCGAACCGAAATCACCAGATTTGAGACTGACGTTGCTTCAGCGAGGAGCCTCCGCGTCCATGCAGACGATCAATTTTCAGTGCGGGCATTGCCGGAATGTCATGGGCGTCAGTGCCGCCTTTCTGGGCAAGCAGGTGCGCTGTCCGCACTGTCAGCAAGTCGTGCTGGCGCCGACCCAGGCGGCAGCTCCCGTGCCGGTGCC
>JAGVLI010000812.1 GCA_020054355.1 Planctomycetales bacterium
GGTGACAATTTGCACCGCGGGCGGCGCACTGGCGGGCACCACGAACGGCTGCTTGCAGGTCGGACACTTGGAGGAACGGCCCGCGAACTCGCGCTTGACCTGAAACCGCGTGCCGCACTGGGGGCAGGAGAAGGTGATCATGGGTCGCTTTCCGATGAACAACGTGGAGCAATTCCAACCGTCATTTCAGGGTTCGCTCCCAGCATCGAGCTTCGCGCAATCGCCGCCATGTGGCGGCAGGTCAGGAGGAAAAGCGATACGCAGCGCTTCGGCGAATGGTTTGAAACCCAGTTGACAAGCACGTTCGAGCTTCGCAATGTCCGTGTTTTCAGCAATCTCCTCGCGGAATTCGACATCAGCCCCGCGGTCTTGCAGCTGCGCGAGTTTTTCGATCAGCACTTTGGGTCGATGTTCCTCCTTGCCGCTGCGCTCGTGCAACTCTTCGATCCGGTGGTGGGGATAGAAACCTCGAATGCGGGATTCGTCGAGGTTCAAGACGGACGCAATGGCATCGGGCACTCCCAGGCTCCAGGCTTCGATGGACTGGATGGCGACTCCGCAGACACAGCGATGTTCGGCGCTGGACTTTGACAGGCCCCGTTCTCGGCCTCGATTCATCGCATCGATTCGAGATTCGTCGCCGTCCTGATCGGTGACGCAGATGGTCGCCTGGCAATCAAAAGTCCGGATACTGACCAAGATGGCAGCAGCCACTCGATACTCAAAGCCGGGTTTTTGCTTGTCGGGACTGAAGCGCGCTACATCTCTCCAGCTGATGGCGGGGCAGTCCGGGTCAATCGTCTGAATGATCTTGCGGGCCAGAACAGGAATAGGCCCGCCAGCCCGTCTCTCGGCCGGATTCTGGGCAGCCGCGCCGATATCGGTCCTCCCCTCGCCGACAAACAGCACCTTCACGCGGGCGCTCCTTTCAGCAACCCTTCTTCGCCGAGCAAGAACCAAAGTTCGCCGGTCGCGTAGTCGTTTTTCAGCCGCTCGATATCGGGAACTTTGCTCATGGGCGTTATTTCGGTGCCTTTCTCAACACTGCGACGAAAGATGCGGACCTCTTCCGGTTCCGTATAGTTGAGCAACAACGGACTATGGGTGGTGATAATAATCTGCCGCTTGCGGTTGCCGACTTCGCCCGTGGACATTTTCCGTAGCAGGTCGATGACCATCTTCAAGCGGGAATGATGCAAACCGTCTTCCGGCTCTTCGATGCAGATGATCTCCGGCGTATTGCTGTACGCCAGGGCGAGATAGGCAGTCAGCAAAATCACGCCGTCGGAGGCGAGGTCCGCCGGGATGGTCACCGGCTCGCCCTTGCCCGACAGGGTGAATTCGAGGGCCTTCTTGCCGTTGCCGTCAACGGTCGGCAAGTAGATGCCCTGAATGGTCGGAATCGCCTGGTGCAAAGAGTATTCGAGTTTGGTGCGCGCACTGGCGTCACGGCCGGTCAGCACCTGTTCCAGCACGGCGATGAGATTGTCTCCGGTTTCCGAAAGGACCGCTCCGGGAACCGAGCCGAAAGGACTGCGCATCGCCTGGGGATCGAGCGAGTATTTCATCGTTGCTGAAAGCGAATCGGCAATCTGAACAAATGGCTCGAACTTCTTGCGCACGGCGTAATAAAGGGCGGTTGAATCGGGGCTAAAGTCGAAACTTGCCGTTGAATCGCCTTTTGAGACCTGTGCAGAAAGGGCTTCCCCAGACTTCTTTACTTCGATTGCTTTCCGCGCATCGACTCGCAGGTCTTCCGCACCGGTGCTTGTGGTGGCAGGAGTGAGCGCAAGCGAATACTCGTAAGTATGTGAGCCGCTCGTCCCTGCTACTTGCCAGTGGATATTTCGGCCAGATTCCTTATTCCACACCAAGTTATCAAGAGTTCTATTACCCACGAATACTTGTTTCAGCTGGTGTACCGTTGTTCGTCCCAGCAACTGGACCGCTTCCACCAGGCTGGTTTTGCCGCTGTCGTTCGGCCCGATGAACACCGTGAATGGACCGAGATCGACCTTAACGTCGCGCAGGCACTTGAAGTTCTGAATATGCAGGTGCTGAATCATCGGTCGCATCCAACCTGAAGAAGCGGCGGTTTCGCCATTGTATCAAGGAAAATGTTGGCGTTCCCTCGGCAAATGGCCGTTTGACGCATGTTCAGCGTTCATGCGCAAACCGCCTCATTCACGGTCGGCAAGAGTCTGCCAGCGATTGCCCGTCATTTCCCCAGTTCCGACGGCGGGTCCACCCGGGCCAGGCCGTGATGGGTTTCGCGGTTGGGCCTGATTTGCTGCTCGTTGGCCGTGAGACTGTCCGGCGTACCGTCGGCCATCATGCCGGGCGTGAGCTTCATCACGTCCGAGGTCCGCGCCTTCTTGATCTCCTGGCCCTTGTCCACCTCATCCGTCCAGTACCAGACGGTCAGCACGATGTTGTCGCGGTCCTCGGTATGGGTGATCGAGACGATGTCTTCCCGTTTGAGCTTGTTGGCGAACTCCAGCCCGGCCTTGAACAGCTTCTCGCGCGAAGCCATCTTGCTGTCGAACGCCTTGAAGGTGATGCGCATGGCTAGACCTCGGGTCGATAAGTGCGGGTCGGAGCGACTGGGCGACTGGGCGACTGGGCGACTGGGCGACTGGGCGACTGGCCCTTTCATGTCGTGCCGGATTGGTTCATAATCATCCCCGGCGACGACGGCGGCGTCAACGATGAAGGTCTTTCCTCGGTAAAGGGCTTCCCCTCATGTTCGACCTGAAGAGCGTCCAGGCAGCGATCCGGCAGCTGGGCTTCGACGGCTGGCTGCTCTACGATTTTCGCGGACTCAACGTCCTGGCCCGGCGCGTGCTCGGCATCTCGCCCGACGCCATCCTCTCGCGCCGCTGGTTCTACTACGTGCCCGCCCAGGGCGAGCCGCGCAAGCTGGTCCACCGGATCGAGCCGCATGCCCTGGATGCTTTGCCTGGTTCAGCACAAGCATACCTCCGTTGGCAGGAACTGGAGGCCGGCGTGCAGGAAATCGTGCGCGGAGCGAAGCGGGTGGCGATGGAATACGTGCCGCGCAACGCCAATCCCTACGTCTCCCGCGTCGATGCCGGCACCGTGGAATTGGTCCGCTCCTGCGGTCCGGAAGTGCTGCCCTCCGGCGACCTGATCCAGCTGTTCGAGGCCTGCTGGGACGAGGCGCAATGGGCCATGCACCTCGAAGCGGCCCAGCATACCCGCAGTGCCTTCGACGCTGCTTTCGCTTTCATTGCCGACCGGGTCCGCCAGCAAGGCAGCGTCCACGAGTTGGAAGTGCAGAAACGCATCCTCGACCACTTCGCCGAGCATCGGCTGGTCACGGACCATTCGCCCATCTGCGCCGTCGGCCCGCACAGCGGCGACCCGCACTACGAGCCGAAGCCCGGCGACGCCGGCAAGATCGAGGCGGGCGACTTCGTGCTGATCGACCTGTGGGCCAAGCTGGACCAGCCGCGCTCCGTCTACAGCGACCTGACCTGGACCTGCTTCGTGGGGAAGGAAGTGCCGGAGCAGTTCGAGAAGATTTTCCAGATCGTGGCGCGGGGCCGCGACGCCGCCATTCAGAAAGTCCGGGAGGCATTCGCCGCCCAGCAGCCGCTGCAAGGCTGGCAAGTGGACCAGGCAGCCCGCGACGTCATCGACCAGGCGGGCTACGGACAGTATTTCTGCCATCGCACCGGGCATTCCATCGGCCAGGAGACGCACGGCAACGGCGCCAACATGGACAACCTGGAAACCCGCGAGGAACGCCGGGTGCTGCCGCGCACCTGCTTCTCGGTCGAGCCGGGGATTTACCTGCCGGAATTTGGCGTGCGCAGCGAGGTCAACGTTTTCGTGGACAGCCAGGCGAACGTCCATGTGACCGGGGGCGCGCCGCAGACGCGGATCAAGGCGCTGCTGGCCTGACGTGCCAAGCCGCCAGCGGCAAGCTCCGCCGGGGACCGAGGCTAGTGGCCACTAATCCTTATTGATTCTCATTGAGACTGGGAAGGGGGTGTCAGTGATATGAAATGAAACGAAACGGCCAGCGCGGGGAAGCATGCCGACCGCATCAAGATATTTCCGCCCGGACCTGTTCGGCCAGCCGCCGGCAGGTGTGGTAATCGTCGGCCTGGCACGACTTCTCGCCATAGAACTTCAGCTCGAACAGGCCGGTCAGTCCCTCGAACGGCGCGTGGACCTCGGTGCGCGGCCGGACTTGCGCCAGATATTCGTGATTGGTGCGCGTCTGGGCGTAGCGGATCAGGTCGGCGCGGTGCAACAGGGCCAGCACCGCCAGATAGAGCGTGCGGACTGCTTCGAGGAGATTGCCGGCCCTGGCCAGTTCGTCGGCCTGCTTCCACAGGCTTTCGCCCACGGGCCGGTTGGTCTGGGCGAGCAGTGCTTCCAGCGACAGTTCTCCGGCTTGCGGTTTCACGGCAGGCTTGGCCGAGCGCGGCTGCTTCCTCCAGAGGATGAAGGCCGCCACGACGGCCGCCAGCAGGATCGCGCCCAGCAC
>JAGVLI010000201.1 GCA_020054355.1 Planctomycetales bacterium
AACGATGGTGTCCCAGAACGCGGCGAACAGCGCCACCATCACGAGAAAGGTGACGCCGCCCGCCAGCAGCGGCACCAGCCAGAGTGGCCGTGAAGGACTCTAGGCGGTTGCAGCCCCGGTGCCTACCCGTACCGCCGGCAGCGGGCTGAGCGGCAAAACGAATAACTCTCGGTTGCAGCGGCTGCAACGGACGACCTGATGTCGCCGTTGGCGCTGCCCCTGGCACGTCTGCCCGCAGACGCAGGCTAGGTCGAAATTGGTCGATGAACTCGACGCGGTCCGCCTCTGCTTCCACCAGCCAGCCAGTCGAACGAACGGCTTCACGGTGGTTGTTCTCCTGCTCCGCCCGCCCGGGCGCATCGGCCCGTCAAAAGTGTCCTCATTGAAGCACACGTCCCGCGAAGCCGCAAGCGGCGGTGTTGCGGCAGCCCTGACCCCAGCGCCCATTCCCTTCATACAATGAAAATTCCCGCGTTCCTCGGTCCCGTCCGGAGGTCCTGCCATGCCGCGCGTGCTCGGTTCGCTGGTCGTGCTTCTCGGTTTTGCTTCCTCCGCCTTCGCACAGCAGCCGCCCAAGCCGCTGGTCGCCGGCCTGAAGAACCCCGAATCGGTGGTCGTCGGACCCGGTGGACGGGTCTTCGTCACTGTCATCGGCGAGTTCGACAAGGACGGCGACGGCGCGGTGCTGATGCTCGACAAGGACACGGCCGTGCCGTTCGCGGCCGGTCTCGACGACCCCAAGGGCATCGCCAGCCATCAGGAATGGCTGTTCGTCGCCGACAAGACCCGCGTCTGGCGCATCGACCGCAAAGGCAAGGCGGACGTGTTCGCGGCGGCCAACGCCTTTCCCGCGCCGCCGCAGTTCCTCAATGATATCGTCGTCGATCCGGAGACCGGCACGCTGTTCGTCAGCGATTCCGGCGATCTCAAGGGCAAGGGCGGCGCGATCTATCGCATCCATCCCAAGGGCAAGGTCGATCTGGTCACGGACCAGAAGCGCTGTCCGGAGTTGCACACGCCCAACGGACTGGTGATGGATGGGCAGTCGCATCTGCTGGTGCTCGATTTTGGCAGCGGCGAACTCCTGCGCGTCAAGATCGCGGACGGCAAGGCGGAAAAGGTCGCGGACGGCTTCGGCGGCGGCGATGGGCTGGCCTGGGACATGCACGGCCGGCTGTTCGTCAGCGACTGGAAGAACGGCAAGCTCTTCGCCATTCCCCGGCCGGGGGAGAAGCCGGTCCTGCTGCCTGGCAATTTTCAGGCGCCTTCCGACATGTGCCTCGATCCGACACGCAAGCTCATCCTGGTGCCCGACATGAAAGCCGGCACCATCACCGCCCTGCCCATCAACGTGCCGGGCTTCGAGGTCGATGAGACGCCGTTGCCGCTGGAAACCGCGCTGGCCTTTCCCGACTTGCAGTGGACCGGCTGGACCGGCATGAACGAAAAAGGCCAGGTGGTCCCGCTGCGGCCGATCCTGCTCACGCACGCCGGCGACGGCAGCAACCGGGTCTTCGTGCCGACGCAGCATGGCGTGATCCACGTTTTTCCCAACGACCAGAAAGCGGCCAAGACGGCGGTCTTCCTCGACCTGCAAGACCGCTGCATCTACAACGATAACCAAAACGAGGAGGGCTTCCTCGGCCTGGCGTTCCATCCCAAGTTCAAGACCAACGGCGAGTTCTTCGTCTTCTACATGCCCCGCAAGGCCAAGCTGACGAATGTCGTCTCGCGCTTCCGGGTCAGCAAGGACGATCCGAACCGGGCCGACCCGAACTCGGAAGAAGAGGTGCTGCGCTTCACGAAACCCTACTGGAACCACGACGGCGGCACCATCTGCTTCGGGCCGGACGGCTGCCTGTACATCACGCACGGCGACGGCGGGTCAGCCAACGATCCCATGAACAACGGCCAGAACCTGAAGACGCTGCTGGGGAAGGTGCTGCGGATCGACGTGGACCGCAAGGAAGCCGGCAAGAATTATGCGATCCCCAAGGACAACCCGTTCGTCGGCAAGGCGGACGTGGCACCGGAGATTTTTGCCTACGGCGTGCGCAACCTCTGGCGGATGGCCTTCGACCGGCAGACCGGCAAGCTCTGGGCCGGCGAAGTGGGGCAGAATCTTTATGAGGAAATCAACATCATCCAGGCGGGCGGCAACTACGGCTGGAAGCTGCGCGAGTCGTGGCATCCGTTCGGCGCGCAGGGAGTCGGGCCGCGCTCTGACCTGATCGAGCCAATCTGGGAATACCATCACGACATCGGCAAGTCGATCACGGGCGGGCAAGTCTATCGCGGCAAGCGCTTGCCGGACCTGGACGGGCATTACCTTTACGCGGACTACGTCAGCGGCCGTATCTGGGCGCTGAAATACGACGAAGCCAAGAAGCGGGTGACGGCCAACCGGCCGATCAAGGACCGCACCTTGCCAATCATGTCCTTCGGCGAGGACGAGCAGGGCGAAGCCTACCTGATGACTGCCACGCCCACGGGCAAGGGACTTTACTGGTTCGTGAGAGCGGAGGGCGCCGGCAAGAAGCGATGATGGGCACTGAGGGGCGATCCGATCCGCAATCGTGAGCGGTGAGAAACGGGCAGTTTCACCGCTTCTTCATCGGACGTTTCGACGGTCGTTACACCCGTGTGGTGGAATTTACCACCGGGTGGGAGTTGTCCCGATTGGGGGCAACCAACGAACGAGCGAAAGGAGCGTCCATCGTGCTGCTTGCCACTTTGCCTTCCCGGCAGAT
Source organism: Planctomycetales bacterium (assembly GCA_020054355.1). GTDB lineage: Bacteria > Planctomycetota > Planctomycetia > Gemmatales > Gemmataceae > JAGVLI01. The sequence continues at coordinate 2,751 of JAGVLI010000201.1, forward strand.
GCTAGATCCGAGTCGGGGCTATTGCCGGCGGCCGCCATTGATCCTGATTAACGGCATGGCGGAACAGGCGGAGAGCTGGTTTTGCAACCTGACCGTCTGGCGTCAGCATTTCGACGTTTACCTGCCCAACCTCCTGGTCTACGAAGGGGCGGCCTTGCACCGGCGCATCGCCGAAGGGCTGCCGATCAGCATCGACTACCTGGTGGCGCAGCTGCATCGCTACCTGGAAGAGTTCGTGCAGACGCCGCCGTTCCATTTCGTGGCGAACAGCCTGGGCGGCAAGATCGCCGTCGAGTACGCGGCCCGGTATCCCGAACAGGTGGACCGTCTGGTGCTGCTCTGTCCTTCGGGTTTGAGTGATGAGGAGAGCTTGCCGCTGGTGGACGGCGTGCGGCGCACCGACCCGCATTCGCTGGTCAGCAGCGTCTTCTACGATGGCCGGCAGCTCGATCCGGCGGTGGTGGACTACTACGGCCGGCAGTTCGGCAATCGCCGCTGGCGCATGGGCCTGCTGCGCACCATCCGGGGCACGATGGAGCACCGGGTGCGCGACCGGCTGGCCGAGGGGCGC
>JAGVLI010000669.1 GCA_020054355.1 Planctomycetales bacterium
CGGCGCACTTCGCGCGCGACCGCCTGCACCGCCTCGAAGTCGCCTGGCGAGGCAATGGGGAAGCCGGCTTCGATCACGTCCACGCCGAGGTCGTCCAGGGCGCGGGCGATTTCCAGCTTCTCGGACAGGTTCATGCTGGCGCCCGGTGACTGTTCGCCGTCTCTCAGCGTCGTGTCAAAAATGATGAGTCTGTTCGAGTCGCTCATATCCATGCTCCACAAAAAGAAAAAGGCCCTGGGATTATCAGGTCCCAGGGCCGGCGTCAGCGATTGCAATGGCTTACTTGCAGACGGCGCATCCAGGACCTATCCCCCGTTCAGGGGAAGCAGCAGGTCCAGAAGCAAAAGTGTTCTACGGCGCACGACCGTCTCCATCGGGTATTCAAACTGAAGTGTAGAGGTTGGTGATTCAAAGTCAACTCGATTTGGACGCTTTTTCGCGATACACTTGAATTCCGCTGCTATTCTTCCCGGTTCAGACAAACATCATCTGATGATCGCGGCAGCATGACGTTGCGCCAGCGCAGGCAGGAGAACCGACGTGGCAACGACGGTTTCGCTCATCAACATGAAAGGCGGCGTGGGAAAGACGACGCTGTGCTTCAACCTTGCGTGGTACGCTGCGTGGCGGCGGAATTTGCGTGTTTTGGCGGTAGACCTCGATCCGCAGTCCAACCTTTCTCACTACTTCATGGGCGCGGAAGGCTATCTGGACTACATCAACGGGAACCAGCCAACTGTCGTGGAAATTTTCGAGCAGTTTGCCCCGCCCACTAGGTCCCGGCAAGGACCGCGAACAGTTGATCCCACCCGCTTGATCCATCACCTTCAGGAGTGGAATGACGGCAGTTTGCTGCACCTGGTTCCGTCTCGTTTGGAGTTGTCTTCGACGTTAAAGAACCCGACCGAAAAAGCCCACTTGCTTCCGCGCTTCATGGCTCAGGTCAGCAATTCTTACGATCTCATCCTGATCGATTGCGCTCCGACGGAATCAATCCTGACCACTGCTGCCTACTTGAGCAGTCGGTACGTCGTCGTGCCGGTCAAGCCAGAATTCCTGGCCGCAATCGGCTTGCCCCTGCTGGCACGATCTCTGGATGAATTCCGCATCGGTCGCAACGATCACACGATCGAGTTGGCTGGAATTGTCTTCAACGATGCCGACCCTCAGCACCGCAAACCCGAACACAACCGCGCAAGACGGCAAGTCCGGGAGATTGCCGAAGAAAACCATTGGCATGTTTTCGAGAAAGAAGTGCGCCATTCCGACTCCTACGCAACGGGAGCAAGGGCCGGTACGGCTATCTTTCGTACTCGATATGCGCTCGGCTATGTACGCAACGAATTCGCTGAGGTGGGCACGGAATTTTGCTCGAGGGTGGGACTCGAATGAACACACGAACTCAGCAGGCCGCACTTCGCATCCGGCTCCTTATGGAGGAGTTTTCTCCCCAAGAACTAAGCGAAGCCATCGTTTTGCTTGGCGGCCAGCCAGAGGAACACCTGGCCCATTTTCTGGATCGAATCAAGCTGAATACCGCTGGCCCACAGCCCTCCTTGAAATCCCGTAGCGGAAGAGGGACTCGATCAGCTCACACACTGGATGCCATTCGGGAGACCGAGCCAGAAAAGTATCAGCTGCTCCGCGTATTTGAAACGCAACTGCTGGAAGGCGAGCGATTGCGAACGCTCCACGATGTACGATCTTTTGGCCAAATGCTTGACAAGGAATTCGATCCGGGGAAATCGCGCCACGATGGGATTGGCAGATTGCTAAAAAAACTCGCGGAACTGGGCCTCGACGAGCTACGTGAGGTCATTCGACGCGCCCCAGCGAGCAATGTCGAGGAATCGGAGGCCTATCTTCGCTTGTCCCGCCACATCATCTCAGGTGGTAAAGATTCCGAAGCCCAGGCGGATTGATTCAGGGCTGGTCGGCTGCCGACAGTGAATCAAGCCACGCATTCACCTGAGCGTCCGAAGGCATCCGCCAATCGCCGCGCGGCGACAGGCTGACGGTGCCGACCTTGGGTCCGTCCGGCAAGCACGAGCGCTTGAACTGGTTGCCGAAGAAGCGGCGCAGGAAAATGCCCAGCCAGCGGCGCAGCTCGTCGGTGGCATAACTCCGATCGAACTTCGCCTGTTCCGCCAGGAAGAGAATCTTGGCCGGCGACGAGCCGTAGCGCAGAAAATGATAGAGAAAGAAATCGTGCAGCTCGTAGGGTCCAATGACCTCCTCGGTTTCCTGAACGATCTGGCCATCCTGCCCCATGGGCAGCAGTTCGGGTGAAATCTTGGTGCCGACGATGTCGAGCAGGATGCGTCGGGTTTCGCCGTCGAACTCATTTTCCGCCGCCCAGCGCACCAGGAACTTGACCAGCGTCTTGGGAATGCTGACGTTGGGGTTGTACATGCTCATGTGGTCGCCATTGTAGGTCGCCCACCCCAGGGCCAGTTCGGACAGGTCGCCGGTGCCGATGACGAAGCCGCTGTTCATCAGGATGCTGGTGCGCATCCGGGCCTGCACGTTCTCGAACACCAGGTCCTGGCACTGCTCCGCGGGCACTTGCTGCAAGCGGGCCGTCAAGCCCGCGACGTCCAGGCCGGTCAGATCGATGCCGAGCGGCTGGTGCCCGATGGCCCGCCATTCTTCCAGACACAGATTCCTGATGTCCACTTCCCGCGCGGTGACGCCGAGTTGCTGCATCAGGTCCACGGCATTGCGTTTGGTCCGCGCCGTGGTGCCGAAGCCGGGCATGGTGAAGGCACGGATCCGCCCGCGCGGCTGGCCGAGCAGATCGAGCGTCTTGCAGACCACCAGCAAGGCGAGCGTCGAATCCAGACCGCCGGAGACGCCGATCGACACCTGCGGCGAACCAATGTGCTCCAGGCGTTTCGCGAGACCGGCGACTTGCGTATGGAAGATGTCCTCGCAGCGTTCCCGCAGCTGTTCCGAAGCGCGCGGCACGAACGGGTGCGGGTCGATGTCGCGCACCAGTTTGGCTACGGAAGGTGCCGAGCCGATCGAAGAGGACAGAAAGCCAATCTCCTGCTTGCGGGCTGCCTGGGTGAGTCGAAAGCTCTGCACGCGGAATGAAGAACTGGGAGTCGAGGATTGCTGGGCATGGCCGTCGCCGTAGCTGTTCGTGCGCAGGCGTTCGATGCGCAGGCGTTCCAGGTCCACGTCCGCGACGAGCAGGGTTTCCTCCCGCTGGAACCGTTTCGATTCCGCCAGCAGGTTGCCGTTCTCGGCAATCAGGCAGTGGCCGCCGAAGACCAGATCGGTGGTCGATTCCCAGACGCCGCAGGAGGTGTAGACATAAGCGCCCACGCAGCGCGCCGACTGGCCCTCGACCAGCTGTCGGCGATAGGCGGCCTTGCCGATCACTTCGTTGCTGGCTGACAGGTTGGTCAGCAAGGTGGCGCCGCTCAGGGCCTGCCGGGAACTGGGCGGGTTCGGCACCCAGAGGTCTTCGCAGATTTCCACACCGAGGATCAGTCCGTCCACGTTGGCCGCGCTGAACAGCAGATCGACGCCGAAGGGCACGTCCTTCTGATCGTGTACCTGGACGCTTTGACTGTGCCCGTTGCGCGCCGGGGAGAACCAGCGGCGTTCGTAGAATTCCTTGTAATTCGGCAGGTAGGTCTTGGGGACGATGCCGAGAATGCGTCCGCGATGCAGCACGGCGGCCACGTTGAACAGCTGATCGTCCACGACCAGGGGCAGGCCGACCAGGACGAGGCCGGCGAACTGGGTGTTGCTGGCAGCGACGAGCGTGTCGAGTCCGGCGAGGGCGGCGCGTTGCAAGGTCGTCTGCTGAAAGAGGTCGCCGCAGGTGTAGCCGGTCAGGGCCAGCTCCGGAAAGACCAGGACGCTGACCTCCTGGCCAGCGGCTTGCCGCATCAGGCCGGCGAGGCGCTCGGCGTTGAAAGCGCAATCGGCCACGCGGAGACGAGGAACGGCGGCGGCGACGCGGACGAAACCGTGTTGGAGCATGAGTGGTGTCCAGATGGATCGGCATCAGGGGTTGGGCGGAAGGTAGTCTTGCAGCACCAGAATCGGGATTTCAGTCACTTTACGCAAACCCCCATCGTTGGTGAGAAAACAATCGGCTCCCCGTTTCAGACAGGCAGCGATTTGCAAGGCATCCATGAGCCGAATGCCGTACTTGGCTCGCAATTCGGCGGATCGTTCACCAATCTCAGCGGTGAGTTCGACTGACTCCAGATTGGAATTTCCGATCAACAGATCTCGATACTGCTGCACCAGGTCAAGCCGCCCCGCTTGCAAGGGCTTCACCAGCACTTCCGACCAAGTGACCATGGATGTCGTTGCCAAATTCAGGCCTGGTTCAATGCGAGATTCAAACAAGGGCCGAACGAGTGGTCCGTATGCCGGATGTGCTTCGACGAAATAGATGAATGGTGCAGTGTCCAGACCGACCAGATCGCCTGACGGAATATCGGTCAGCAAGTTCATGATGGCTTCTCATTGCGCAACTGATCGACGTATTCCTGGGCATCCTGGCCGTGCCCGATGTCTCTTGCGATGCCGTAGTATTTGCTCCACGAGCGATTCTCCTTGACTGTGGACTGCGGTTGCACGATCACCACCACTTCCGCCGGTCCCGGCGGCAGCTGGCAGGGCACTTCCAGCCGTAACTTACCGTCTTCACCCACGGTGCCTTGCATCTGGATGGTTTGCATGACGACCTCGTTGGAATTTGGTGCTAAGCCGTAAGCGGCGCATTCGAGCGGCGCATTCAAACTACCGGCCCTTCATCATCAGCAGGACGAAGCCCACCAGCCCCAGGAATATGGCGCTGAACAGGCAGGAGGCCATCGTCAGCAGCCAGCTGGCCGCCGGGTTGTCCAGGCTCTCGACCGCCGCCAGTTGCCGACCGAGTTCGCCTTCCACGTCCTCGCGGAGCGTGCCCCGCGCCCGCTGCCAGCGCAGCGTGACATGGTGCATGGTCGGAAACGGGTCCAGGTCCAGCTTGCCCTCGATCTCCTCACCCGGCAGCCCGCCGGCGCTGTTTCCTTCACTGGCGGCGAGGGCGACGGGCTGCGGCAGGCCTGGACCGTGCCGCGCAATCTGGATGGAATGGCTGGCCGTGCGTTCGAGCGGCACCGCAGCGCTGCGCAGGTTGAAGCGGTTGCCGATCCGCTCGGCCGTCAGTCCCAAGCGAGCGAAGACCTGATGCAAGGCTTCTTCCAGGGCAGCGGGGTCGATGTTGTAGATCAGGGTGTAGCGCCGGCGCAGCCGCAGCAACAGCCAGGAACCGCCGACGATCAGCAGGAAATACAAGGCCCAGGGCACCGCCCAGAGCCAGCCCCACTTGCCGCTCGCCAGTTCGGACCACGGACCTTGAACCAATGCCGGCCGCCAGTGCGCGTGAAAGCTCAACAGCATCCAGGGGCCGCCGATCAGCAGGAAGCCGGCCAAGCCCCCCAGGACGCCGACGAAGTCCCAGGGGCCGGAAATCAGGGTGGGGTGCGGGCGGCCGTTAATCATCGACAGGTACAGCAAGTACGACGCCACCGGGAACGCAATCGCCATCGCGGCGAGGATGTAATAGCCGATCAACGTCAGTACCTCGGAGAGAAAGCCGCCAGTCGAGCAGAAAAGTGCATTGTAGCCAGACGGCGCAACCTCGGTCAATTACCGGGACGGCGGGCCTGGCTAAACCGCGAGCGGCGCGAGCGCGGTTCGCTGTTGACCTCCGGCCAGCGCCTGACTAGGATGCCGCCCCCTTTCGGCAACTGCACGCCATTGCAAACCTGGTGAGGAGGAGAAGATGGCGGTTCATGGAACTTGGAAGAACCTGGCGCCGCTGCACCTGGCCATCCTGGGCTGCATGGCCTTTCTCGGCTGCAACAAGCAGGACGGCGCTCCCGCCCAGGTCGAGCCGGCCCCCGGCGGCGCCGC
>JAGVLI010000370.1 GCA_020054355.1 Planctomycetales bacterium
CCAGCCGCCGGTGGTCAGCGAGCCTTGCACGTCGTAGAGGTCTTTCAGCGCCACCGGCACGCCATGCAGCGGACCCAGCTTCGCGCCGCTCATCACGGCGGCTTCCGCTTGCTTGGCCGCTGCCAGGGCGGAATCCGCGAAGACGCTGATAAAACTCTTCAGCTTGCCGTCGAGCTTCTCGATGCGCGCCAGCAGCGCTTGCACCACTTCGACGGGCGACAGCTGCTTGCCGGCGATGGCTTTCGCCAGCTCGACGACGCCCAGCCAGTGCAGGTCGTTCATGACAGTCCTCCCTGTCTTCCGGAGCAGAAGTAGACCGCCGGCGGTTCGACACTCGGCAACGGCAGCTCATCGAGCTTGGCGACGGCGGCCAGCAGCCGTTCCGCCTGGACGATGATGGCCTCCCAGTCCTCGGCGGGCAACGCATAGTCCGCCGCGAATTCCTTCGCCAATGCTTGCAGGGTATCGCGCGTCATGGATCGGCCTTTCGTTGTGGGTCCGCTTCGCGCGGACGCCGAATCAGTGTTAATCGCTCAGCTGGTCAGTGGCTGATACAGCGGTTCATTTCCCGCCCACAAGCGTGACTCTCGCCAGCGGGCCAGTTCGTGGCGGGCGGTTTATTGTTCGACGGCGGATTTTTTTCCGTCAACTCCATCGGCCAATTCGTAGCGGACCTGGTTCTTGCCGGCCCGCTTGACCTGGTACATCAGGGCATCGGCGCGCTGGATGACGGCATCCACGGCGGCGGGCGGCCGGTCGAACGTCACTACGCCGATGCTGAACGTGACCGGCCAGTCGCGGTCGATCATGGCTTGCAGCAGCAGTTCGTGCAGCCGGGGCAGCAGCGCGTGGGCCCCGTCCCGGTCGGTCTCCGGCAGGAAGACGGCGAACTCGTCGCCGCCGAGGCGGGCGACCAGATCGGTGCGGCGAATGTGCTCGTGGATCGTCTGCGCCACCCGCCGGAGCAGCTGGTCGCCGGTGGCATGGCCGAGCAGGTCGTTGACTTCCTTGAAGTGGTCGAGGTCCAGGTAGGCCAGCGTCAGCGGCCGGGGATGGCGGGCGGCGCGGCGCAGCTCCTGCTGCACGGTCTCGATGAAGAGACGGCGATTGGCAGCGCCCGTGAGCGGATCGGTGTTCGCCAGCGTCTGCGCGACGCGCAGCTCGTCGCGCAGCCGGCCGAGCAACGTGGAAGTGATGACGAAGAACGAAAAGCGCATGACGGCGTTCCAGCCGGCAATCGCCAGGTGGGCGGAGTAATCCTCGAGGTTGACCGTCGTCCAGGCGACGGTACTGGCGCCGGCCAGCAGCAGTCCGGCCCGTGGATTGCCGTACCAGGTGCCGAAGCAGATGGGGATCAGGTAGACCGCCGAGAAGGACAGCGCTTCGCCGGTGATGTAGTCCAGGTAGGCGATCGCGCCGACGAAGACCAGGCCGACGGCGACGATGAGGACGGTCGGCTTGCCGTCGAACAGCCGGTGGAACAGCTCGTTGAGGTGCTGTTCTACGGTTTGCTCCATGATGGGTGGTCTCGACTCGTAGGGTCCGCTGTGCGGACCAATGGGCGACCGACGATGATGATGATGGTCAATGGTCCGCACAGCGGACCCTACAGGAATCTCGTGCTAAACCGCAAGCGGGCCACTTCAGTTCTTTCCCAGCAGCTTGCGCATGGCGCGCTGGAGGATGTCCTCGCTGTCCGGGCCGGCCAGGGCGACGGTCGGCTCGTAGCCGCCCTCGAAATACGCCTTGGCGGGCGGGATGTAGCCAGGCCCGCCGTCGCCGTAGCTGGCCACGCAGACCACGCTCTCCTGGCGCAGTTCCTGGGCCTTCAGCTGATATTCGACGAAGGCTTCGCCCGGCAGATGCAGCACCTGGACCTTGCCGAAATCGAGGCAGGTCAGGTCGATGGGGCGGTCCTGTCGTTTCAGCCAGGCCAGCTGAAAGGCCGCGTTGTTGCGCTTGGCCTTCGATTGCTTTTCGTCCTCCAGCGCCTTGCGGCTCTCCTCCTCGCCGAAGGACTTTTCCGCGCGGGGCGGCAGCTTGACCGGCTCCACGCGCCAGTCCCAGCGGGCGACCGGGTGACGGATGGTTGCCTTGGCGGCGGCTTTCATCGCTTCGTAAATGCGGTCGCGCAGGACGGGCCGGTTTTCCTTGCTGCCATCGTTGTATTTACCGGCGGTAACGTTGCCCGCGCAGCCGGTGAAATAGACCTGGAAGACCTTTTCGTCCTCGTCCTGGCGCTTCTGGCGGGCGAGGCCGGCGAAATCGGCACTGACCCGGCCATCGCCGTAGTAGCTCATGGGATGGGTGGCGTAGTAGTGCAACTCGGCCAGGCGCTGCTCGCCGTTCCAGAAGCTGAGCGTCTTCAGCCAGGGGTCGATCAGTCCTTCGGGTTCGGCCCGGACCTTGGGGTCTTTCGTCGAGCTGGTGCGGGTGAACTTCACCTTGCCATCGTCGCCGAGAATGCGGCGGTTCGACGCCACCTGCTCGACCTTGGCCTGCCCGCTGCCGACGTGCGTGAACGGCTGGCTCTTGCCCAGTGCCGCCTTCGCCGCTTCGGCGGATTTCTGGACGGCTTCGCCGAAGAATTTCAGATCGAGCGAGATCGGACCTTTCGCGGCTTCGATCAGCTTCTGGGCTTCGACGTCGGCGAAGGGGGCGTTGTGCGGGTGGACGCAATGGACGGCGACGTTCTCGACGACCGTATGCGCGGCCTGGGCCAGCGCCTGGCGCCAGCGGAGGTTGGCATCGTTGCGCAGGCCGCACCAATCGACGGCACAAAGCACGATGGGCTGCCCCATGCCGAGCAGGATCACGCCCAGGGCGCGAAGCGGATCATCGACGGCGCGCACGGGTTCGATCCAGCCGCCGCACAGGGGATGGCCGAGGGGCGGGGTGGCGTCGCTGCGAAACGTGGCGAGGTGCAACGCGGGCATGGCAGGTTCTCCGGGTTGGGGGTGAAGCTATGGTAGCCGAACCGTCCAGCGGTCCGCAGCAAAAATGACGGGGACGGTTCAACGCTTCCACGAAGCGTCGCGAATGCTGTTCCAGGCACGATCTGCCCGTGGGTTACGATTCCAATCGTGACAACGCCACAGCCTGTCACGATTGGAATCGTAACCCACGGGCCAGAGGTCGCTTGCCGAGGCACTAACCCGGCAGCGGCGACCAGCCCAGCGCCCAGGCGACGCGCAGCACCAGCCAGATGACCAGGCCGCAGAGGATGTCCAGGCCGATGCCGGCGACGATCATGCGGCGGACGGGAATCAGGCCGGAGCCGTAGACGATGGCGTTGGGCGGCGTGGAGACCGGCAGGGCGCTGCCAAAGCTCGCGCCGAAGGTGACGCCCATCAGCGGTGGAATCGGCTCGACGCCCGCCTGCCGGCAGATGCTCCAGACGACGGGAATCAAAGCCGTGGCCGCCGCCGCGTTGCCGGTGAACTCGCTCAGGAGGATGGCGCTGCCGATGGCCAGTGCCGTAATCACCCACAGGTCGTTCGTGCCCAGGAACTGAAACCCCGTGTTGCCGATGGCATCCGCCAGCCCGGTCTTCACCATCAGGCTGCCCAGCGCCATGCCGGAGCCGAACAGCAGGATCGTGCTCCAGTCGATCCGCGAAAAGTCGGACACTTCCAGCGAGAATTGCCAGTCGCGCCAGCTGACCGGCAGCAAGAACAGCAGGCACGGGGCCAGCAGCGCCGCGATGTCCTCCGGACAGCGCCGGCGAAACTGTTCCGCTTCCGCGTCCAGCCCCAGCAGCGCCAGCACGCCCGGCATGACCCAGAGCGTCACGACGATCAGAAAGACGAGCAGCGTGTTGAACTCGCCGCGCTTCCAGGGACCGAGCCGCGCCTGCTGTTCGTGCAAGTAGCCGCGCAGCCTGGGCAGATCGAGATCGGCGGTCGGCGCGAGGCGGTGCAGCCAGAGAAACAGGCCGACGAACAGGAACAGCATCAGGGGCACGCCGACCAGCATCCAGCGCAGGAAGTCCATCGACTGGCCGAGATATTCCGGCCGCTGGAAGAAGCCGCGCGCCACGACATTGGTGCCGGTGCCGATCGGCGTCGTCACGCCGCCGACGCTGGACGCATAAGCGGTCATCACCAGGAGCATCGAAGCGTAGGGCGAGCGCGCGAAGTCCGGCGCTTCCCCTGGGGTCGCGGCTAAACTCGGTTCGCGGCCGGTTGCCAGGCAGCCGATGATGCCCAGCGTCACCGGGTAGACCATCGCCGTGGCCGCCGTGTTGGAAATCCACATGGAAACCAGGGTGACGGACAGCCCGACGGCGAACAGCACGGCAGCGGGCGACCGGCTGGCCCAGCGCGAACACAGAATGGCGAGGGCAATGCGCCGATCCAGGCCGTGGCGCGTCATGGCGCGGCCGATGAACAACCCGCCCAGCAGGAAGAACAGGCTGGGATCGGCGAAGGGCGCGAGCAAGATCGGAAGAG
>JAGVLI010000850.1 GCA_020054355.1 Planctomycetales bacterium
ACCGTGCTGCTGGCGCTGGAGGCGGTGCTGCTCGCCGCCGTCGCGCTTGCCTGCGCGCTGCCGCAAGTTCCGAGTGACTCAGCTGCGTAGCCGGGTTATAAGGAACCGGGGGATTTTCATTTCCCCGATTCATCGCTTCGCGGGTTGAGGCGCAGTCATGGTCTATCCGTCCAAGAAAGACCGCCGCCTCGTGCTGGCCATCGCTGCTATCAGCTTGGTGCCGATCAGCCTGGGCGGCCATTTCTTGCTGGGCGGAGACGTCATTCCTGGATTGCTGTTCCTCGGCGTCGGCCTGCTCATCCCCTGGACTTTCCTGGGCAGCCGATCTGAAATCACCGCCACCGAGTTGCTGCTGTATCATGGGCCTGTTCGACGCCGCGTCGCGTTGCAGGATATTGTCGAAGTCTTCCCGATCCGGGAAATCGAAACCGAGCCGAGCAGTCCGCTGGACCACCTGCGGATCAATTATCAGCAACGGATGCAGCTGAACTTCGTCCTGCTGGCCCCGCAGGACCAAGCTGGTTTCCTGCGGGAATTGAACGAACGGGTGCCGGGGCTGAAAGTCACCGAGCATCAGGCCGCTCGCGACTGATCGGGCCGCCCGGCGCCGCCATTTCGTTCAGGCCATCCTGGGGCCGGGCCACGATTCCGAGGACTTGAGAGCAAGGATGTCGGGCGGACGTTCGATAGGAATGGGGAGGATACCGTCGCGAGCCAGCGGATCGATCTCCAACCAGCCTGCGAAAGAACAACCGACATGGGACGAGTCAGCAGAATCATTCGAGCGGTCCGCGCCGATGGCTTGCCTCAGCCAACCGAACTGACGTCAATTCGCCGGTCCACCGAAGCAAACACCTTGTTTGTCCCGCTCAAACCTCAGGTGAATGTCGGCCGAAGGCCTGCCTGCTTCGGGAAAGTCAGCGAGACCGAACCCGGCGATCCCGGGCCGCCGACGGTGGCAACGGCCCTGGACGAGCGGTCCGTCACGGAACTGGTCCGCAAGAGCGTGCAAGATATGCTCGGCAGCATCGCGGGCGGAAAGCTCGTTCGTCGGACACAAAATCAGGTGCCCTCCTGCAGCGTCGGGCTGGTGGGCACCATCTATTTCGTGGGCGACCTGACCTGGTCGCTGAACCTGATTTTTCCCCGACTGACGGCTGGCTGCCTGATCCGGAAGTTCTCCGGGCTGGACGTCGACTACGACTCCCCGGAAATGGAGGATGCGGTTGGCGAGCTGACCAACGTGGTCGGCGGCGCCGTCGGCGCCAGTTTCCACGATCAGGACATCAACGTGCAAATGTCGCTGCCGATGGTCGTGCGCTGTCCCGATCTGAAGACGCTGATGCCCGTGGACCTGAACTTGACCGTGGTCGGCTACCTGTCCACGAAAGGCAACCTCTGGCTCAAGACCCGAGTGGCGGAGAACTGCCATCGGCAGGTACGGATGCCAGGAACCTGAGCCTGCCGGCGCATCTGGACAGTCTCCGAGTTGCCGTCCAGCCCCTCAGGGAAATGACCTTCTCAGCCGCCTGCGACCGGAGGTGCGGACCGTATGGGGGGCTGAAATTCAGACAACTCGGAGCGTTTTCACTGGCTTGTCGTTGACATTTTTCTTTTTTGATCTAAAGTTCATTCAATTCATCAACATTTGGCAGCAGCATCCAGGGCGTTTCCCCACCTCCCTGACGAAGCGCTCATGCGTGAGCCGCCCAGCGGGTTCCGGATACCCGATGCCCGATCCGCAACCGGACTCGCCTTCGGCTCGCGGCAACCTTTGCTCGCGTTTCGATGGATGGTCCCAATCGCGGACTGGTCGGCGGCGTGGATTTCCACCGTCGGCGCTCCATCTTGAGCCAGCGATGCCTCCAGGCGTTGGTCGGTTCGCTCACTTTTCGCCTTTTGCCCCCATTGAACTAGGTCGTCCCGTCCGGGCAACGATGCCCGTCCCAGATGTCAGTGCAGCTCGCTGCCGGCATTTGGAGCGCGCTCCCGTCCCGCGCGAAACTTGAATTCGGTCTTTCAGGCCGACACGGTTCGGCGTGCGCGCCCGTCCGGCGTGCGCGCTCGTCCGGCGTGCGCGCTGGAGTCACCTTTAGATGTCCTGGCCCCGTCCCGTTTGGACGTGGCCTCTGTTTCCTTATCGATTCTTTTTTCGGAGGGTTGCTCTCGTGTTCGACTTTTTTGCTCGATTGACCCAACTCTTCGGTCCCCAGGCTGCCCCGAAACGTCGCGGAGTTCCCGCGAAGCGCAACTCCCGCCGCTTCGTGCCGACCGTTGAAGGACTGGAAAGCCGCTGGACGCCGGCCAACAACGTCACTGCGACCTTTGCGGGCGGCCTGCTGACACTGACCGCCCAGGACGACCTGGCCGTCTTCGCGAACAACGACAACACTTTGACGATTGCCGGCAACGGTGCGGGCAACTTCACCGTAACCGCCACGGGCGCCACGGAACTGGGCGGGGTCTTGAACGGCACCAAGAACTTTACCGGCGTGACCGCCATCCGGCTGGTGATGGGCCTGGGGAACGACGCAGTCGCGATCGAGGGCGCGGCGAACTATTCCCTCGCCAAGTCCCTGACTTTCCTGGGAGGCGATGGCAACAACTCGCTGACCATCGACTCCAAGACTTCTACTTCGAGCTTCGGCAGCATCAGCATCACCAACGGCGACGGCGACGATACCTTCGCCATGACCAATGGCGCGAACACCGTCAAGGGCGCCCTGATCGTCAAGAATGGCACCGGCGGCAGCACCACCACCCTGGGCGGGGCGGCCACCGATACCACCGCCCTGGGCAGCGTCAGCATCACCAACGCCGACGGCGTCGATACGCTGACCGCGGGCGGCGCGGCCCTGACGATTACCGGCGCCGCGACCATCAAGAACGGCACCGGCAACAGCACCACCGCGCTGGGCGCGACGGCGAACCTGACGATCGGCGGCACCACCAGCATCATC
>JAGVLI010000486.1 GCA_020054355.1 Planctomycetales bacterium
GCAGCGCCTGGCGGACTGGCTCACACGGGCCGATAACCGCTACTTCGCGCCGTCGCTGGCCAACCGCGTTTGGTTCCACCTGCTGGGCAAGGGCATCGTCGATCCCGTCGATGACTTCCGCGAGACCAATCCGCCGAGCAATCCGCGACTGCTGAAAGCGTTGAGCGACGATTTCGTCCGGGGCGGTTATCGCCTGAAGCCGTTGGTCCGGGTCATCGCGAACTCGAAGACGTATCAGCTGTCCAGCACGGATGCGCCGGCGCTGTCGCCGGAGGCCGCCGACCCGACGCGCTACTTTACCCGGTCGGCCGTCCGGATGCTGTCGGCCGAGCAGATCATCGACGCGGTCTCGCTGGCGACGGGGGTTCCCGAAACCTTCAAGGGCTACCCGGCCGGCACCCGCGCCATCGAACTGGCCGAGGGCGGCGTCAATCATCCGTTCTTGCAGGCGTTTGCCAAGCCGGTGCGCGACGTGTCCTGCGAATGCGCGCGGGAAGAGGAACCGTCGCTGCCGCAAATGCTGCACCTGCTGAACAACGCGGGCATCTTGAAGAAGATCAAAGCACCCGACAGCCGGCTGGCGAAATGGCTCGGCGAGGAAAAAGACACCGCGCTCGTCGTGGAGCGGATGTACCTGGCGACGCTGAATCGTCGGCCGACGCCCGCGGAAGCAGCCGTGGCGCTGAAGCATGTGGCGAGCCTGGACGGCGACCGCACATCGGCGCTGCAGGACTTGCAGTATGCGTTGTTCAACTTGAGCGAGTTCCTGCTGCGGCATTGAGGCGAAATTCTTCCGTAGAGTCCGCTGTGCGGACCATTTTTGCGAAAAATGGTCCGCACAGCGGACCCTACGAATTTTGTTCTAGGCTGCACACTTGCGATGCAGTAAGATACTTTCACTCCGCAATGAAGTCGCCCACTGCCTGAAAACCTGCCTGTAGTCCGCCCCAAGGACCTGCCCCATGTATCAACTCTGGAACAACGCGCGAGCCGACCTCAACCGTCGCGAGATGCTGCGTGTCGGCGGCTTGTCACTTGGGGGGCTGAGCCTGCCCTCGTTGCTCGACCGCAATCGCGCGACGGCCGCTCCGAAGGGAACGCGGCCCGCGAGCTTCGGCAAGGCGAAGAACTGCATCATCCTCTACCTGTCCGGCGGTCCCGCGCAGCTCGATACTTTCGATCCAAAACCGGATGCGCCCGACGAGATTCGCGGCGAGTTCGGCACCATTGCCACCTCGGTGACGGGCGTGCGTTTCTCGGAGTTGCTGCCCCAGTCGGCGAAGGTGATGAATCACTGCGCGCTGGTGCGGACCATGACGCACGAGCATAACGATCACGGCCGAGGCTCGTACTGGATGTTCACCGGCGTGCCCTACGCCGGCTCGGTGAGCGACGTGAACTCGATGAGCCGGGCCGATATGCCGCACATGGGATCGTGCATCTCCAAGCTCAGTCCCGGCCAGGGACCGATGCTGCCGTTCGTGCTGGTGCCGCACCGCATGGACGTGGCCGGCGGCCGGCGTGCCGGCCAGTTCGCCGGCGCTCTGGGACCGCGTTTCGACCCGCTGCTGACGGGCGGCAATCCCAACGACGACGATTTCCGCCTCGAACATCTGCCGCTGGCGCCGAGCGAAGGCGGCGAGGTGGTGAAGCGCCGCGCCGGCCTGCTCGAACAGCTCGACCGGCAGAGCCAGCAGATGAACCAGCTGGCCATGACCCAATCGATCCGCGATAACCAAGCCAAGGCGCTGGAAGTGCTCTCGTCCGAGGCAGTACGCAAAGCCGTCGATCTGTCCGGGCTGGAAGCGAAAACGCGCGACCGCTACGGCCGCAATCTCTTCGGCCAATCCGTGCTGCTGGGGCGGCGGCTGCTCGACGCCGGCGCCCGGCTGGTGCAGTGCAACTGGCAGCGAGCGCAAGGCAAGAACGGTTTCGCCTGGGACACGCACTGGAATAACTTCACCGCCCACAAGGAAGACCTGGTGCCGCCCTTCGACCGGGCGCTGCACGCGCTCATCACCGATCTCGAAGAGCGGGGCCAGCTGGCGGAAACCCTCGTGGTGGTCGCTGCCGAATTCGGCCGTTCGCCCAAGATCACGCGGAGCAACGCCGGCCGCGAACACTGGCCGGAATGCTACACGGTGCTGTTCGCCGGCGGCGGCATCAAGGGCGGCCAGGTCTACGGCCAGTCCGACAAGATCGCGGCCTATCCAGCCACGCCGCCGACCAGTCCCGCCGACTTCGTCGCCACCGTCTACCACTGCCTGGGCATCGATCCGCACACCGAAACGCACGACCACCAGGGGCGGCCCTTCATCCTGGCGCACGGCAACCCGATCGCTCCGCTGGTGGGTCAGAGCAGTTAGCGGCTGGACCCGGTGGAACCGATCTTCAGTTGGTGGAAATATCGCCGTCTGTGCGACTTTTCCCCGGCCAACGCGCACGAACTGAACGAGGCGCTCGTCCGGGAGATGGCCATAGTCGTTGCTGACCAACAGTTGTTGCGGAACTTCTGGCATACTTCTCGACTTCCGTTGCCGGAGTTGCAATCAGCGGACCTGCTTTTTGTGACTGTCAACATCTACCTTTCCGATTGTAGCGCTTTGAAGTCTGGAAGGCCGTACCGGGCTATAATCCTTCTCCATGAACACCCCAATCACTTTCACCGTCGCCGTGCTGCCCGGCGACAGCATCGGACCGGACGTCATTGCCGAGGGCGTCAAGGTCCTGCGCGCCGTCGAGCGCCAGCTGGACGGTGTCCGCTTCGAGCTGCGCGAGTACTCGGTCGGCGCGGGCGAATACCTGAAGAGCGGCGACCCGCTGCCGTCCGCCACCCTGGAAAAGTGCCGTGAGTGCGACGCCATCCTGCTCGGCGCGATGGGCTTGCCGGACGTGCGCTGGCCCAGCGGCGTGGAAATGACGCCGCAGATCGACCTGCGCGAAAAGCTCGACCTCTACGGTGGGCTGCGGCCGATCAAGCTCTATCATCCGCACGATTCGCCGCTGAAAGCGATCGGGCCGGGCGGCATCGACTTCGTCATCTTTCGCGAAAGCACCGAGGGACTGTTCTCCGCCCGTCACAATTCCGCGGTGCCGGCCGACGCCGCGCTGGCCACAGATACCATGCGCATTACCCGCGTCGGCGCGGAGCGCATCTGCCGGCGAGCGTTTGAACTCGCGGCGACGCGCCGACAGCACTGCACGCTGGTGGACAAAGCCAACGTGCTGCCGTCGATGGCCTATTTTCGCCGTATCTTCGATGAAGTGAGCCGCGACTTTCCGACCGTGAAGACCTTGCGGATTTACGTGGACGCGGCCGCCCTGTACCTGGTGCAGAAGCCGCACGCCTTTGATGTGATCGTCACGGAAAACATGTTCGGGGATATTCTCAGCGACCTGGCGGCGGGGCTGATCGGCGGCATGGGCATGGCGCCGTCGGCCGACCTCGGCGACCGGCACGCGGTCTTTCAGCCGTCGCACGGAACGGCACCGGATATCGCCGGCAAGGGCATCGCCAATCCCATCGCCACAATCCTGTCCGTCGCGCTGATGCTCGACTGGTTCAAGCACCCGGAGACCCGGCGCGGCGCGGAGTGGATTCGCCAGGCGGTGGCGGCCGTGCTGAAGGAACCGGAAGACCGCACGCCCGACCTGGGAGGCAGCCGGACCACGACCCAGCTGGGCGACGCGGTGGCGGCCACCTTGACGGAGCTGTGCACGGCAGTCTTATCGGGTTCCTCCTCGCCCCTAATGCAAAATCAAGCGATTCTTTGCTCAAGAGGCTCGACTTGCTCACAACCGTAGTAATCGCAGACTCGGTCTTGGATCTCGTGTGCCGTCAAGAGCCGGTCGGGTGCGGCGATCGCCTTCTTGCCGTGGAACCACTTCGGCTCGATGGGATTCAGCCACGGACTTTTGCTCGGCAGCCGACAGGCCACGCTGCGCACTCCGCCCTGCTCCTTGGCCTGGCGATGGTGCGTTTTAATCCAGGCCCGCATCCGCTGGCTGATGTGCCAACTGGCGTTGTCCCAGACCAGCAGCAAGGCTTTTTTGCCCTCGGTGGCCAACCGCTGGCACACCCAGGCCAGAAAGTCCTCGGTCACTTGACTGACCGGCCGGCCCTGCACGAAGCGCAGCAGCAGCAGCTCACCGGTGTCGTCGCGCAGCAGGCCGTAGC
>JAGVLI010000742.1 GCA_020054355.1 Planctomycetales bacterium
CTCGCGGCCTGGCACAAGCGGACCAACCAACCGTGAACCTCACCACTCCCTTCGAGTCCGCGCACGCGCTCCTGGCCCAGCTGGACCAGACGCCGCACCTGGAGCGCTGGGCGCTCCCCTTTCCGCTGGCCGTGTTCGGCACCTTGCGGCAAGGCTTTCGCAACCATCACCTGATGCTGCGCGCTCCGATCGCGCACCACTGCCGGGCGTTCCTGCCGCACTTCTTCGCGCGCGACATCGAGCTGTTCTTCCGGCAGGAGTCCACCTGTCCGTTTGAAATCTTCGTCTACGAGCCGGCAGCCTGGCGAACCGTCATGCCGCCGATCGAGGAACTGGAAGAGTTCATTCCTGGCCGGATAGTCGAAGACGGGTATCACCGCACGCTGGCCTGGCTCAGCGTGCTGCCCAAGGGCTATCAGCATCCTGCTTTCACCAGCGAATTGCCAGCCGAGCGCGACCTGCAAATCGAACCCGCTCAATGGCAGCAATACGACCGGGTGCCGTGTTGGATTTATTCGAGCCTGCCGCAGAACCGGCGGGCGGCGGAGGTGGAAAGTTCACTGATCATTTGGGATGGCGTGACCCGCTGATTCACGCCAGGATGTCCTTCACCACGTTGCCGTGAACGTCCGTCAACCGGAAATCGCGGCCCGCGTGGCGATAGGTCAGCTTCTCGTGATCGAGTCCCAGCAGGTGCAGGATGGTGGCGTGGAAATCGTGAACGTGGACGGGCTTCTCGCTCACGGTCGCACCGATTTCGTCCGATTCGCCGTAAGCGAGGCCGCCCTGGATACCGCCGCCCGCGAGCCACGACGAAAATACGGCGGGGTGGTGGCCGCGACCCTTCGCCCCGTCCGTGCCCGGCGTCCGGCCGAACTCCGTGGTCCAGACCACCAGCGTGTCGTCGAGCATGCCGCGCTGCTTCAGGTCCTGGATCAGCCCGGCCATCGGCTGGTCGATCTTCTTGGCCAGCGGCGCATGGGCGGCGATGTCCGCGTGCGAATCCCAGTTGTTCGACGAGCCGGTGTCGATTAGCTCGATGAAGCGCACGCCGCGCTCCGCCAGCCGGCGGGCGACCAGGCACTGCCAGCCGAAGCTTTCGGTGTCGCCGCGCTGCAAGCCGTAGAGCTTGAGCGTGGCGTCGGTCTCCTTCGACAGGTCAAAGGTTTCCGGAGCCTCGAACTGCATCTGGAAAGCGGTCTCGAAGGTGCGGATGCGGGCGGCCAGCTCGGAATCGTTGCCGTTGCGCTTCAGGTGCTCGCGGTTGAAGGCGTTGACCAGGTCCAGTTCCATCTCTTGCAGGTTGGCGCTGGTGGATTGCCGTTTGACATTCGGAATCGGCTCCTTGCCGGGGACGACGCGCGTGCCCTGGTGATAGGCCGGCAGGAAATCGTTGGCGAAGACCTGGGTGCCGGCGTAAGGCAGCGCGGGGGCGATAACCACGAACGACGGCAGGTTCTGGTTGAAGGTGCCCAGCCCATAGCTGAGCCAGGAACCGATGCTGGGCCGGGCGTTGAAGAACGAGCCGGTATGGATGGCCAGGGTGGCCTGGAAGTGTTCATTGTTGTCGGTGGTCATGGAGCGGACCAGGCAGATGTCGTCCATCTGGTCGCGGAGGTACGGGAAGATGTCGCTGACCAGGGTGCCGCACTTGCCGCCGGGCTTGAAGTCCCAGCGCGGCCGGAGCAACGGCCGCTTTTCGAGCGACAGGCCGCCGCCGACGCCCATCATCTTACCGTCGGCCTGGAAGAGCTTGGGCTTGTGGTCGAAGGTGTCCGTGTGGGACACACCGCCGGTGGAGAACAGGAAGATGACGCGCTTCGCCTTCGGCGCGTGATGCGGCTTCTTCGCAACGAGCGGATCGCCGTCGTTTCGTCCCAAGGCGGCCCCTCGGGGGCCGGCTTCGCTCGCCAGCAGCTGCGCCAGGATGCCCGGCAACGTGAGCGAACCGCCGACGAGGGAGCGGAGGATTTGACGGCGGGTAACTGGTTGGGGAAATTGGTTCATGGTCATGCTGCTGTGTTAGGTATACCAGTATTCAAGCAGGCGATGCGTGATGCCCGTTTCCGCTTTGAACTTTGCCAGCCAATCAGTCCGCAGCCGGCCTGGCACATCATCGAAATTGATGTAGGTGGTGGTGAGGAAAATCCCCACATCATCCTTCAACTGGTCAAGTCGGGACGACCGGCCACAAGCGCCGCACGTGATCGTTGCCGACTCGTAGTCCAGTTCCTGATCGTCCTCTCCTCCGTTAACGACTTCGTAATACTGCTCGTGAACATCGGCGGTGCAACAGGGACATTTCGGCTCAGCCGAAGGATCCTGCGGGACGACTTCGATTCGAGAATTCCCGTACAGGCTGCAATACTCAAAACCTGTTTTCCACCCGATCTCGTTCTCAAACGGATCGAGTGATTGGGGACCAGCCGAAAAACAGTTTGGGTTATCGCCGTATTGGCGCTCGCCAATGATCCCGAATTTTTGCAGAGCAGACTTCACGGTTGCGAGGTAGTGTTCTGGTTGAAGCTGCACCGATTCCGGAATCAAATACGTACTCCATGTCCCCATGAATCAGTTCCTGTCCTGTCGCCAAGCAGTCAGAGCGCTCTCACGACACTTCGATGAACACGTCCTCCGCCACCTTGGGCAGTTCGATTGGGACGAAAAAATCCGCAGGATAGAGATAATCTTCTCCCGATTCGTCGATCACGCGCACGAAGCTCTTCGCTGCTGCACGCGGGTCCGGCAGCCTGCGATACACTTTGCGCACTTCGAGAGACGCCGGATACGCATCGTTCTTGAGGCAGAGCACAAAATCGCCGGCTACTTTCTTCTTGGCCATGTTCAATCATCCAGAAGTTGCTTGATCTTCATTTCTTTGCGGCCGATTCCATGCGCTTCATACCAGTGCAGTTCTGCCTTGCAAATCGTTCCGTCTGTCAGCCGAACTTGTGCTGCTCCTTTGCGTTTGCGCCAGCGGCCCGCACCATAGATCCGACGCAGTCGCGGGAGTTCACGAATGGAACTGCCAACGGCGAACGTTTCGACATCCGTGATCTCGCCGATGACTTCAAAATCCATTACCGTTCCCGATCTTCACGAATGAGGTCAGCACTGTCCGGCATCTCGCCATACCTCTCGCGCAGCTGTGCGCGCAATTCGTCGATGTGCCGGACTACGTCCCTGTGAGAAGTCTCTCTTTTTCGCTCAGCGCCTTCAACAGCGGGCTTACGCCCGCCGCTCGCCTGGTCGTTGCGCTGGTTTGGGTCAGTTGACATAGACAAACTCATTCGTCATGAACAGCACCCGCACGTAGCTTTCCCACACCCGAGCCGGCTGCTCCCCGGCAGCGCTGCCCAGCTTTTCGCGCACCTGACTGAGATAACCTTCGCTGGCGGAGCGCTCCTCGGCCGTGGGCGCTCGGCCGAAGAGCAGCAGATAGGCGCGCTCGATGCGCTGCCCATCGTCATGGCGCTCGGCCAGCAGGCGGGCGGCCAGCTTCTTCGACTGCTCGTGGACGAACGGATCGTTCATCAGGAAGAGCGCCTGGAGCGGCGTCGTGCTCGTCACCCGGCTGGCGGTGCTGGCGTTGGTATCGGGGCCGTCGAACAACGCCAGGTACGGATGACGCTGGATGCGCTGCGTCATCAGGTAGACGCTGCGGCGGTTCGATTCGTAGACCGCCTTGAACGGGTTGTGCTGCGTGTAGTTCCAGGCCGGCTGGGGTGCGAACGGGTGCGGCCCGCCCGGCGTGCGGTCGAGCGTGCCGGAGACAGCCAGCATGGCATCGCGGATCGATTCGGCGTCCAGCCGGCGGCGGCCGAAGCGCCAGAGGTAATCGTTGTTCGCGTCCTTCTTGAGGTTGCTTTCGTGATCGCTGCCGGCAAGCTGGTACGTCTGCGAGAGCATGATGAGGCGGTGCAGCTGTTTGATGGACCAGGCAACAGGGGGCTGACGCCCCCCGCTCGCCATGAATTCGTGAGCGAGATAATCCAGCAGCTCCGGATGCGTCGCCGGCTGGCCCTGCTTGCCGAAATCGCTCGGCGTCGGGACGATGCCCTTGCCGAAATGATATTGCCAGACGCGATTGACCATCACGCGCGCCGTCAGCGGGTTGTCCGGCGCGGTCAGCCAGTCCGCTAGCTGCAATCGGCCGCTGCCCTGCACGTCAGCGGGCAGCGTCTGGCCACCCAGCACGAGCGGGAGGCGGCGCGGCACTTCCTTGCCGGGGCGTTCCGGATCGCCCTTGAGCTGTACTCGAGCGTTGCCGACGATACCGATGCGTTTCTTCGGCTCGTTCTTGCCGTCCACCATCGCGTAGGCGGTTTCGTAGGGCAGCGGCAACTTCGCCTCGGCCTCGCGGTCCTTCTTCGCCGTGGCTAACGCCTTGGTCGCGGCCTCCAGGTGTTTCTTCAGGCCGGCGACCTGCGCGGCGCGCTCCTCATCCGGGGGCAGCTTTTCCGCGGCGCGCAACGATTCCTCGGTATTCAAGCGATCCTTTTCCAGATGCTTCAGGCGCAGGTCCAGCGCGGCGAGCGCTGCCTGTCGGGCTTTCTGTACGCGCTCGATGTCCGCGAGCGGAGCCAGCGCCACCAGGTCTTTCGGCGCTTTGTCCAGTTCGATGCCCGGCCAGGGATAGCGCGTGCTGGAGAAGAAACCGTAGAGGGCGTAATAATCCTCGTTGGTCAGCGGATCGAACTTGTGATCGTGGCAACGGCAGCAATTGATCGTCAGACCGAGTACCGTCCGGCCGAGGTTGTCGATGGTGTCTTCAATGGTCAGGTGCCAGGGATAGCGGGCGTCTTCGTAGGAGCCGAAACGCCGGGCGTTGGCCAGGTAGCCGGTGGCGATGGTTTTTTCCTGCCGGTCCTTTTCGTCGGTGAACTTCAAGAGGTCGCCTGCGATTTGTTCGCGCAGGAATTCGTCGTAGGGCTTGTCTCGGTTGAAGGCGTCGATCACCCAGTTGCGGTACTTGTAGAGTTGCGGCACCGGGTAATCGGAATTGTCGCCAGCGGTGTCGGCGTAGCGCACCAGGTCGAGCCAGTGCCGGCCCCAGCGTTCGCCGTAGTGGGGCGAAGCCAGCAGCCGGTCGACGACCTTCTCGAACC
>JAGVLI010000881.1 GCA_020054355.1 Planctomycetales bacterium
CGTGGGCGTAATCTTGGCGATCTTGTGGGCAAGCTCTTCAACGAACCACTGGTTGCCATCCGGCCCGCGAGCAATGTCCAGGGCGCCGCTGCTGGCGGTTGGGATGCCGAATTCGGTGATGGAGACCGCCGGCACCTCGCGATTTTCCAGCAATTCCAGCCAGGGGCGGAAGGATGGTCGTGGCCGGCGTGCCTTGCGGATCGGCGTTCGCGACCGACGGCGAAGGAACGAAATCTAGGACCGGAACGAGAACAGCGCGGAGAGGGTCATCGGTGAATTTCCAGAAAGAGAAAAGGAGCGACAGCGACACGGGAAGCGCGCAGCAACGCCGTGAGGGGCGTCAAATTAACGTGGAGTCGTCGGGAGTGTTGAGATCAGGAAACGCGCGCAGAGCAGAGCAGAACAGAGCAGACATGGGCAATACCTCGGTGAAATCCTTGCGGGCGCAACCGACGGCGACGGCGGCATCCTCACCCGCGAAGGAAGAGTTTGGGGAGAGGACCATCACTTGTCAAGAGTGTATTGGTTTTTTCTTTCAATCCTCACCCTTTCGGACTATAGCGTCCGACGGTGCGGCGCTGCCAGGTCGGTTGCGGCAAGGCTTTTCGCTCGTTCGCTCGCGAGCGCATGACCGGCCGCTCCGCTGCATGGTGTTGCCAGCGCTCGCCTTCGGCTCGCGGCTAAACAGCAGGTCGGTTACTGCTCCATGATTTCCTTCGTCTTCTTGTCGGCCAGCTCCTGGGCTTTTTCCTCGAATTTCTTGAGCAGCACCTGCACCTCTTCCTTGCCCTGGTCGCGGTCGTCCTCGGTCATTTCCTTGTCCTTTTCGGCCTGGTCGAAATGCTTGTTGGCATCGCGGCGGATATTGCGGATGGCGACCTTGGCCTCTTCCGCCGACTTCTTGATGTGCGCTGCCATCTTCTTGCGCTGATCGCCGCTCATGGAAGGCACGTTCAGGCGGATGATCTTGCCGTCGCTGTTGGGGGACATGCCCAGGTCGCTCGAGCGGATCGCCTTTTCGATTTCCTTGAGCGAGCCGGCGTCGAAGGGCTTGATGATGATCTGCTGCGGATCGGGCGTGCTGATCTGCGCCAGCTGTTTGAGCGGCGTCGGCGAGCCGTAGTATTCCACGCGGAGATGGTCCACCAGGGCCGGCGTGGCCCGGCCGGTGCGCAGGCCGCGCAGCTCGTCGCGGAAGACGCTGACGGCCTTCTCCATGCGTTCCTCGGCATCGAAAAGGATTTCTTCATTCGTCATGGTCGTTAGTCCTTTGGCAGCGGTCGAGAGTCGTCGTCAGGCGTCGGCGCCCGGCGAATGACAAATGACAAATGACGGCTCACGCTTCGCTGACCAGGGTGCCGATCTGATGGCCGGCGATGGCGCGCTCGATATTGCCGTCGCGCTTGAAGTTGAAAATCAGGATCGGCAGCTTGGCCTCGCGGCACAGGCTGAAGGCGGCCATGTCCATCACCCGCAGGTTGTCGCGCATCACCTGGCCGAAGTTGAGCGTCTCATAGCGGACGGCATGCGGGTTCAGCTCCGGATCGTCGCTGTAGACACCGTCTACCTTGGTGGCTTTCAGCAGGATATTGGCCCCCAGTTCGCGGGCGCGCAGGGCGGCGGCGGTATCGGTGGTGACGAACGGGTTGCCGGTGCCGCCCGCCAGGATGACGATCCGGCCCTTCTCCAGATGGCGCTCGGCGCGGCGGCGGATGTACGGCTCGGCCACGGTTTCCATGCGGATGGCGGTCTGCAAGCGGGTCTGGCAGTTCAAGCTTTCCAGGGCGTCCTGCAAGGCCAGGCCGTTCAGCACGGTCGCGAGCATGCCCATGTAATGGGCGGTGGCTTCCTTGATGACGTCGCCGCCAGCCGAGAACTGCGCGCCGCGCAGGATGTTGCCCGCGCCGATGACGATGGCCAGCTGCACGCCGCGTTCCACCACACGCTTGGCCTGGCGGGCGACGTTCAGGGTCTCGTCGATGCTGATGCCGCTCTTGCCGGCGGGGCAAAACCCTTCGCCGCTGAGCTTGAGCACCACCCGCCGATACTTCGGCTGCAAGGAATCGTCCATGGCTCGATCCGTGGTCGTGAGATTGGGAACATCACTCCGCAATTATAGCAAGGAGCGGAACAGGAGTAAGCCCCCAGTGGCATTGCAATACGGCAGGCCAGTTTCACCGTGGATGCCGCCATGCGACCCACTGGTTTCATCGTAATGGGCGCACCGCGAACGGCACAGCGGGGAATACCCCCCTGTGCGTGCGATAAGATGAGACAACTCTTCCTGAAGTCTGCCAAATTGGCGTGCGTTGAGTCAAGCACGTCTGTGGCGATCGAGTGACTTCTTGCCCGTGGGTTACGATTCCAATCGCGACAAGCAGCGGAGTGGTCACGATTGGAATCGTAACCCACGGGCAAACTGTGCCTGGCTGTAGCACCAGCAATCGCCCACGCTTGCCATTGGTTATTACACATTGACATTCTGGTTGGCTAAACAGGCTTGCCGCTGGCCGCGATTGGGAGACTTGGCTTACACTGAGGGCACTGCCACGGTCCCGGCATCGCGCCGGCGGCTGCATCCGATGGATTCCTGGGGGTCTCAGCCATGAAGCGTTTGTTATTGCCTGCCTTCGTCCTGTTGCTGGTGGTTTCGTACCTGCCGGCGGGCAAGGTCGAGTTCAAGACGCCGCCCAAGGTCGCGCGCTCGGGCGAGCAGGTCAACGTTGGTTTCACCGTCAACGAATCGACTGACGTTGAAGTAGCGGTGCTGAACGCGAAAGGCCAGGTGGTTCGCCATCTGGCGGCCGGCGTGCTGGGCGGCAAGAACCCGCCACCGCCGCCGCTGAAGGCCGGACTGGAGCAACAACTGACCTGGGACGGCAAGGACGATGCGGGCAAGGCCGCGGCGGGCGGGCCGTTCCAGGTGCGCGTCCGAGCCGGACTGAGCGTCCACTTCGGCCGCACCATTGGCGACAGCCCCTATACCGGCAGCGTCGTCACCATGCCCTATCGCGCTCCCGTCAACGGTCTGGTGACGGACTCGACCGGCAACTTGTTCGTGCTGATGATGTCCGCGATCGGCAGCCACGGCAACTCCGGCATGTGGCCCTGGCACCTGCGGAAGTTCGACCGCAAGGGCGAATATCAACAGACGCTGCTGCCGTACCCGCCCTCCACCGACCCCTCGAAAGCCAGCGGCTTCCAGCTGATCGGCACCACGGACAAGAGCTTCACGCCTGCGAACCAGAACAGCCTGTATCCGGTGTTCGCGGTGCTGGGCAACGAGATCGTCGGGCGGCTGCACGAGGGGCAGATCGTCTTCGTGCATACCGAGGGCCGCAAGCTGAACTTCCTGGCCACCGATGGCAGCAACCGCCTGAAGACCGTGCCGATGTGGTCGGAGAAGACGAAGATCAACTGTCCAACTTGGCTCGACATCCAGGTGGCGCTGTCGCCAGATGGCCGGTATGCCTACTACTCCAACGTGGCTGGCATTCCCTACGACGGCAAGCAGCCCAGCGATATCGACGCCAAGTGGCCGCAGGGCCGCATCTATCGGCAAGACCTGACCAAGGCGGACAGCGAGCCGCAACCCTTCTTCGATCTCACCCTGCCCGACTGGGACAAGGAAAAATACTGGATGCCCAGCGCCTGGGACAAGAAGTCCGCCGCTGCCGGGATCGACACGGATGCCAAGGGCAACGTCCTGGTCTGCGACCTCGTCAATCAGCAAGTGGTCGAAATCAGCCCGGAAGGCAAGAAACTCAGCGCCACCAAGGTTGCCTGGCCGGACAAGGTCGTGGTTTCCCGCAAGACCGGCGACCTGTACGTGCAATCGCGCAAGGTGTCGCGCGGCGCGCTGCCTCCCGCCACGCTCAGCAAGATCGCGGGGCGCGGCGAGCAGGCGAAGACCGTCGCGGAGTTGCCATTAGCCGGCACGGTCGGCGGCGGCTGCACGCTCGATGAAAGCGGATCGACGCCCGTCCTCTGGCTGGCAGGCAAGGCGAAGGACAACGACGCCGATTCGGGCAAACTCATCCGCGTCGAGGACCAAGGCTCCAAGCTGGCAGTAACCGGCGACCGCTTCCTGAACCGCGATGAGAATGCCATCACCTTCGTCGGCTACATGGACGTGGACCGCGAAGCCGAGCTGATCTACGTCACGCGCTCCGGCGGCACGGTCTGGCGTTACCACGGAGAGACCGGCGAGGGTGGGCCGCTGGAAATCAAGGCAGTGGACCTGGCCATCGGGCCGAATGGCGACATTTACACCTGGGGCACGACTGGCAGCTATCACGGCCCCATTGCCCGCTACACGCGAGATCTGAAGCCGTCGCCGCTGACGTCCACGGGCAAGAACACCTATGGCGACGTCTACGGCCGGGCGGGGCGCGGTTCGAGCGTCTGCGGTATGAGCGTGGACCTGCAAGGCAAAGTGTACGCCACCTTCGGCACCAACGAATGCCACGTCCGCGTTTACGATGCCAAGGGCGACCTGGTGGACTATCCGCGCAAGCACAAGGTCACGGACGGCGGCAAGGGCGAAGTGCCGGCGGCGATCACCGGCGTCACCGGCTACGGCGGGAGCATCCGCGTGGACTCGGCGGGCAACATGTACTTGCTCCAAGCGGGGATGCCAGCCGACTATCCGGTGCCCGCCGGTTACGAAAAGGACGAAGCCTATCGCAATGCCCTGGGCACGATCTACAAGCTGCCGCCCGCCGGCGGCGAAGTGCAGACCAAGAACTACACCGTGCAAAACGTGGTGGGCGCCATCGGCAAGTATCCCGGTTGCGGTCCGGTCAGCCGCTGGCGTGCGGTCGGGGCCTGCGCCTGCACAAAGCCGCGCTTCGACGTGGATGGCTTCGGCCGGCTGTACATTCCCAATGGCATTACCTACTCGGTTTCGATGCGCGATAACAGCGACAACGAAATTGTCCGCTTCGGCGGCTACGGCAACTTCGATTGCCGGGGACCGAAGAGCAAGGAGCCGCGTCCCGAAATCGCGTTGGGTTGGCCGGTGACGGCGAGCGCCAGCGACAAGTACATCTACGTCGGCGACTGCCTGAACCATCGGGTGGTGCGCGTGGACAAGAAGTACGCGCTGGAAACGACCGTGAAGGTGCCCGAATAGTATTTGATGCAATAGCCGTAGGGTCCGCTGAGCGGACCATTGAATGACATTCAATGGTCCGCACAGCGGATTTCAAATTGACAAGGCGCGGTCGCGCGCCACGATGTCCCACTGTCCGGTCAGCTTGCCATTCTGAATCACATACGCCTGGCGGTGCATGGCGCAGGTCGGACAGATGTGCGTCGGCACGGCATAGACTTCCGTGCCCGGCGGGAACTTATCGGCGGCCGGCGTTTCGATGACCAGGTGTTCCTCGTTTTGCAGGACCGTCTGGTAGTCGGGCACGTCCAGCAGGATCAGCCGCTGACCGGCGGGGGGATCGCTGGCCACAGCCTTGTAGCCGAGGTCCAGCGTGACGCGCGTCGGCGTCGGCCGACTGATGACGCGTGTCAGCAATAGTGCCGCGGGGGTGAAGGTCATTTCGTTGAACTTGCTGCCGTAGCCGTGGTCGTGCAGCACGCAGGTGCCCGGCGAGCATTCCAGGCCGGGAATCTTTAGCTTCGCCCAGACCGGGAAAGTCGGAGTGCCGCCGCCGACAATGCGCGGTACGGGCAGTCCGTCCTTCTCCAGTAAAGCGCGCAGTTCCAGGACCGGTGCCAGCAGTTTCTCCACCGCTTGCCGACGGTCGCCCAGCGCTTCCTGATGATTGTGGCCATCGTAGACGTGAAAGCCCGCCGGCTTCAGGCCAGGCAGGGACGCCAGCAAGCGGTATAATTCCGCGGCGGCCGGTCCCGCCGCGACGCCGGTGCGATGCTGGCCCACGTCGAGGTCGATCAGCACCTCGGCTTGCTGGCCAGTGCGCTTCATGGCTTCCGACAGTGCCTTCGCTCCGGCCGGATGATCCACCAGCACCGAGAACCGAGTCTGCGGATACTTGGCGCACAACAGGGCGAAGCGCCCGCAATTCGGCCCCACCAGCGGATAAGCGAGCAGCACATCGGGAGCGCTGCAGGTCGCGAGCATTTCCGCTTCCGCCAGCGTGGCGCACTTGAACTTCGTGATGCCAGCCTCTAGCTGCATGCGGACGACTTCGCGCGTCTTGTGCGTCTTGACGTGCGGCCGCAGCCGGTCGAGCGCGCCGGCGGTTTCGATGATGGCGGCGATATTGCGGCGGATCAGGTCCTTGTAGAACAGCAGCGCCGGGCTGAAAATCGCCGAAGTGTCCGCGATCTGGTATTGCGTATTCATGATGGCAGGCTCTCCTCATTCCTCGTCGGATGACAGACCGTTGCGCGGCGGGGCTTCCTCGACGGGTTCCGGCGTGCGGCCGTTGCGCTTCTGGTCCAGCACGGTCATGAGCTGATCCAGCGAACCCGCGAGCATGCTGAAGCCGAGCGCCACCGTCAGCACCAGGAACAACACGGCATTCTCGCCAGCGAAGGCGGAGCGCGGCTCGGCCACCGCCCGGAAGAACCAGGCCAGTCCGCCGGCCAGG
Source organism: Planctomycetales bacterium (assembly GCA_020054355.1). Taxonomy (GTDB): domain Bacteria; phylum Planctomycetota; class Planctomycetia; order Gemmatales; family Gemmataceae; genus JAGVLI01. The sequence goes on from JAGVLI010000881.1 coordinate 6,570, forward strand.
CCACACAGGTACAACAGCGGCCGGATCAGCATCGCGGAACTCCCAGGACAGTGGTCCGAAACAGCGGCGACCCGCTCGACCGAATCAGTATATCCGGGCGCACGCGGAGAAGCACCGCTTCCCTCCGACAACTTCACTGTAACGTGCAAGTAACGCGCGGAACTCGGCACTTGCACTTCGCGGCAGCGGGGGTAGGATCGGATGCAGCCCCATGCTTGCGCTTCGGTCCCGCTGAATCATGTAGGGTGGGTCAAGCGTACTCGCGCTGACCCACCGGCGCGCCGGAAACCGCCCTAACTGCCGGTGGGTCTGCGCGAGTACGCTTGACCCACCCTACCAAAGCTCGCCGCACCGATACTTCGGAAGGGCCTGCCATGCCGCGCCGATTCCTCCTCACCGTAGCCTGCCTGCTGCTGTCGGCCCTTTCCAGCTGGGCCGCCGACCCGCCCTCGCCCACCGAGCGCGGCGACCGCCTGCTTGACGCTTATTTCCGCAGTCAAACCAAGAGCATCGCCGATGCTTGCCTGGCCGACGTGAAAACCAAGGCCGACTGGGAGAAGCAACGCCCCGAGCTGCGCCGTCAGTTCCTGGAAATGATGGGACTCTGGCCTTTGCCCCCGCGCACCGAACTGAAGCCCGTCATCACGGGCAAGACCGAGACGGAGCATTGCACGGTCGAAAGGCTGCACTTCCAGTCCAGTCCTGGTTTGTATGTCACGGGCAATCTCTATCTGCCGAAGAAAGGCACCTTGCCCGCGCCGACGATCCTCTACGTGTGCGGTCACGCGACGACGGTCGTGGACAAGGTTCCTTACGGCAGCAAGATCAACTATCAGCATCATCCGGCATGGTTCGCGGAACACGGCTACGTCTGCCTGGTGCTCGATACGCTGCAACTGTCCGAGATTCCCGGCATTCATCACGGCACGGCCAATCAGGGCATGTGGTGGTGGCAGACGCTCGGCTATACCCCGGCAGGCATCGAGTGCTGGAATGCCATGCGCGCCCTGGACTATCTCGAAACCCGCAAGGAAGTCGATAAGAAGCGCTTCGGCGTGACGGGGCGTTCCGGCGGCGGCGCTACGAGCTGGTGGCTGTCGGCCGCCGACGAGC
>JAGVLI010001056.1 GCA_020054355.1 Planctomycetales bacterium
CCTACGGCCGGACGGCCTTCGGCCAGCGCGCCCTGCTGGCCCGCCGCCTGGTGGAAGCGGGCGTGCCCTTCATCACGCTCTACGAAGGCGGCTGGGACCATCACACCAAGCTCTTCACCTCGCTTACCCAGCGTTTGCCGTCGTTCGAGGCGACCATCGCGGGCTTGATCGAGGACCTGTCTCAGCGCGGCATGCTCGACAGCACCCTGGTCATCGCGCTGGGCGAATTCGGCCGCACGCCGCAGGTCAACAAGGACGCGGGCCGCGACCACTGGGCGAACGCCATGTCGGTGCTGTTTGCCGGCGGCAAGACGCCCGGCGGCCAGGTCATCGGCGCGACCGATGCCCGGGGCTTCAATGCCGTCGAACGCGTGCTGTCGCCGGAAAACTTCGCTTCGACCGTCTACACCAAGCTGGGCATCGACCCCGGCAAGGTGCTGTACGCGCCCAACGGCCGACCGGCGCATCTCGTCAGCGATCCCACGCCGATTGCCGAGCTGATGGGCTGAACGGAGTAATCAGCATGGCAACAAAGAACATCACGGCGTGCGCTCAAGAGTTGTTGACGCTCGCGCGGACGTTATCGGAGACTCCCGGACTGACCTGGGTTGAAGCCAACAATGCGATCTACGGACCCGGCGGGCCGTTCTCACGCATGATGGCAAGTTCCGAGGACAGGACTGCCTTTGCCAAGACTGAGGAAAGTCGGCAGATCGATGAACTGCTCGACAAAATGCCTGAACCAGCCGTCAGGCCGCAATGCCACGACTTCAACAGCCTGAACTTTATTTCCATACCACAGTTTGCCATTGTCCTTGTCGCATCGCTGGCAATATCCACGGCCAGCGCCGCGCCGCCGACCGTTACATCCCTGTACCCAGCTGGCGTGCAGCGTGGCCAGACCGTGGAAGTCACCGCTGCCGGCACCTTCGACAGCTGGCCCCCGCAAGTCTGGTGCGAGCGCAAGGACGTCGAGATCAAACCGGGCAAGGAGAAGGGTAAGCTCTCGATAACCGTGGCGGCCGATGCCGTGCCCGGCACTTGCTGGTTCCGCCTGTACGACGATCAGGGCGCTGCCATGCTGCGGCCCGTGCTGATCGGCACGCTCCCCGAACTGCTCGAACAGGAACCCAACGACGATTACAAGAAGCCCCAGGCACTCCAGGCGGCGGGCGTGACGGTGAATGGCCGGCTGGAGAAGGCCGGCGACGTGGATTGCTTCGCGGTGCCGCTGCGCAAGGGCCAGACGCTGGTCGCGTCGCTCGAAGCCAATCGCACCCTGGGTTCGCCGCTGGATGGCGTCTTGCAAGTGCTGTCGGCCGATGGTTTCGTGCTGCAAGAGAATAACGATTATCTCGGTCTGGACCCGCAAGTAGTCTTCACGGTCCCGAAAGATGGCACCTACGTGGTGCGCACGTTCGCCTTTCCTGCGGTGCCGGACTCCAGCGTGCGCTTCGCGGGCGGCGAGCTGTTCATTTATCGGTTGACGCTGACCACCGGCGCGTTCGCCGATCGCGCCTTTCCGCTGGCGGTTGCCCAGGCCGAGGGCGGCAAGGTGGAACTGATCGGCTGGAGCATTCCGGACGCCGCGAAAACTCGCACCATCGAACGCGGTCAGCCGGAAGACCAGGCGACCGTCTTCCATCCCGAAGTGGTCAACGCCGTGGCCGTGCGCCTGGAACCGCATCCCGCCATCGTCCAGGCCAAGCCGAACGACCGCGAGCATCCGCAGACGATTGCCTTGCCCGTGACGATCAGCGGCCAGCTCGAACGCAAGGACGCGGTCCACGTCTACCAGTTTGAGGGCAAGAAGGGGCAGCGGTTGTTGTTCCAGGCCGAGGCCCGCACGCTCGGCTTTCCGCTCGATCCCGTGTTGCGGCTGTTGGATGCCAGCGACAAGATGCTCGCGCAAGCGGAGAGCGGCCGACAGGGCGGCGATCCGGAACTGGCCTTCACCGTTCCCCAGGATGGCGCCTACCGCGTCGAGGTGCGCGATTTGCATTTCAACGGCGGCGAGCGCTACTTCTACCGCGTCCGGGCGCTGCTGGCCAAGCCGGACTTCGAGTTGACTCTGGCCACGGATCGCTTCGTCGTGAGGCCGGGCAAGCCGCTGGACATTCCGATCACCATTCAGCGCCGTCAGGGTTTCGCGCAGGAAATCGAATTGACCGTCGAAGGATTGCCGCTGGGCATCACCGCAGCGACGGTACAAGCCGGCCCGGCAGCCAGTGCCAAGACCGTAACATTGCGGTTGACCGCTGAAGCCATGCCAGCCTCGACAGCCGTGCGCATCAGCGGCAAGGCGGCAGGCAAATCAGCAGCGGGCCAGCTAGCCAGGGCGACCCTCACCGGGCTGACCGCAACCACTCCAAGCATCTGGCTGACCGTGCCCCAGCCGGCAGGGACTACGCCAAAGCCGCCATCCTGACTTCGCAGCAAACTCGGCCGCTTGGAGCTATCGGACAAAACTCCCGTAGGGTCCGCTGTGCGGACCACTGACCCTGATGCTGTCGGGACTTCAAGGGTCCGCACAGCGGACCCTACCAATTCTGTCCGGCGATTCCAAGCGCTCATTCCATGCCGTCGATCTCTTCCTGGAGTACACACCAGCGTTCCTCGGCCTCGGTCAGTTGCTCCGTCAGCGCCATCAACTCGTTGTGCAGCCGCAGCGCCTCGGCGGCATCGGTCAATTCCAGCGACCGCGCTGTCAGGGCACGTTTCTGTTCGTCGAGCTGGGCGATGGTCCGTTCCAGGTTCTTCATTTCCTTGCGGACTTCGCGCTCGGTCCGGGCGGGTGGACGCGCCGCAGCCTTGGTGGGTTTGGCCACGGCGGGCGGCAGCTTGGCGCGGGCGGTAGCCAGCTCGCGCTCGCCGGCTTCCACTTCCTGGTTGACCTTGTAGACGTAGGCTTCGTACTGGCCGCCATAACTGGTCACCCGACCCTCGCGCACTTCCACGATGGAGGTGGCCACCCGCTTCGTGAAGTGCCGGTCGTGGCTGGTGAAGATGACCGTGCCTTCGTATTCGAGCAAGGCTTCGGCCAGTGCATCGACGGTATCCACGTCGAGATGGTTCGCCGGTTCGTCCAGGATCAAGATGTTGTAAGCGCTCAGCAGCAGCCCCGCCAGGCAAAGGCGGGCGCGCTCGCCGCCGGACAGGACCGAGATGGGTTTCTCGACATGCGCGCCCCGGAACAGCAAGGTGCCGGCGACTTCGAGAATCTCCTGGTCCTTCTTGCCCTGGGCAGCCTGGCCGTGCAGGTATTCCAGGACGGTCTGTTTTTCCGGCAGGCTGTTGTAGACGTGCTGGGCATACACGCCGATCTTGCAGCCGTGCCCCCAGCGGACTTCCCCGGACAGCGGCTTGAGCGAGTCCACCACCGTCCGGAGGAAAGTCGTTTTCCCCTGGCCGTTGTCGCCGACGACCGCGGCGCGCGAGCCGTGATCGATTTCCAGATCGATGTCGGCGGCGATCTGCCGTTCGGGGTAACCGATCGCCAGCTCCCGGCAGCGGAGCGCCGGGCCTTTA
>JAGVLI010000971.1 GCA_020054355.1 Planctomycetales bacterium
CCATGCCGCCCATGCCGCCCATGCCGCCCATGCCGCCCATGCCGCCCATGCCGCCGCCGCCGTGGTGGTCGTCATGGGGGTCCTTGTCGGGATCGGGGATGTCAGTGACCACGGATTCCGTGGTGAGCAGCAAGCAGGCGACGCTGGCGCCGTTCTCGAGGGCGCTGCGCGTGACCTTGACCGGATCGACCACGCCGCGCTTGCGCAGGTCGGTGTAGTCGCCCTTGTCGGCGTCGTAGCCGTGGTTCTTGTCCTTGACCTTCTTGATGTTGGCGACGACCACCGAGCCGTCCTCGCCGGCGTTCTCGGCGATCAGCCGGCAGGGCATTTCCAGCGCCCGCCGCAGCACGTCGCAGCCCAGTCCCTGGTCGTCTTCCAGGCCGTGCTTCTCCAGCACCTGGGAAGCCCGCAGCAGGGCCACGCCGCCGCCGGGCACGATGCCTTCCTCGATGGCAGCGCGGGTGGCGTGCAGGGCGTCGTCGTACAGCGCCTTGCGTTCCTTCATTTCGGTTTCCGTCGCAGCGCCCACCTTGATGACCGCCACGCCGCCCGCGAGCTTGGCCAGGCGTTCCTGGAGCTTCTCGCGGTCGTATTCGCTCTCGGTGGTGGTGACCTGCTTACGGATCATCTCGGCGCGGCCTTCGATGGCCTTCTTGTCGCCCGCGCCCTCGGTGATCGTGGTGTGCTCGGCGTCGATCTTGATCTTCTTGGCCCGGCCCAGGTCCGACAGCTTGACGCTTTCGAGCTGGATGCCCAGGTCCTTGAAGATGGCCTTGCCGCCGGTCAGGGTGGCGATGTCCTCCAGCGTTTCCTTGCGGCGGTCGCCGTAGCCGGGGGCCTTGACGGCGCAGACTTGCAGGATGCCGCGCAGCTTGTTCAGCACCAGCGTGGCCAGCGCGTCGCCTTCGAGGTCCTCGGCGATGATGAGCAGCGGCTTCTTTTCCTTCGACATCGTTTCCAGCAGCGGGATCAGGTTCTTGGCGGCGCCGATCTTTTCCTCGTAGATGAGGATGTAGGCGTTTTCCAGCTCGGTGATGACCTGTTCCTGGTTGGTGACGAAGTGCGGCGACAGGTAGCCGCGGTCGAACTGCATGCCCTGGACGACCACGACTTCCGTTTCGGCGGTCTTGCCTTCATCGATGGTGATGACGCCGTCCTTGCCGACCTTCTTCATGGCTTCGGCCAGCTTGGCGCCGATTTCCTTGTTGTTGTTGGCCGCGATCGTAGCGACCTCGGTGATTTCCCGGTCGTCCTTGTCGTCGATCTTCTCGGCCAGCTTGCGCAGGTCGGCGATGACCTTCTCGACGCCCTTCTGCACGCCGCGGGTCAGGGCCATCGGGTCGGCGCCGGCAGCCACGGCCTTCAGCCCTTCGCGGTAGATGAACTCCGCCAGGACGGTCGCGGTGGTGGTGCCGTCGCCGGCCACGTCGCTGGTCTTGCTGGCGGCTTCCTTGACCAGCTGCGCGCCCATGTTCTCGCAGGGGTCTTCGAGCTCGATATCCTCGGCCACGGTCACGCCGTCCTTGGTGACGTTCGGCACGCCCCAACCCTTGTCGATGACCGCATTCCGGCCGCGCGGCCCCAGAGTGCAGCGCACCGCACGGGCCAGCTTGCTGGCGCCCGCGAGCAGTTTTTGCCGGGCTTCCTCGCTGTAGATCAGTTTTTTAGCCCCCATCCACGCATCTCCTTTCGATACAGATCGATGACTCGTTCGGGGTGCATCATGGCCCACGGCAAGACCCGCGGGCTGCTTGGTTACTCTTGGTTCGGGACGCCCAGCGTGTTGCAAGGGCTGTGCCGGAATTTCCTGTCGTCTGAAGTTGTTATTTATCAGACACTTGCAGATTTGATCGGCAGCTGAAACAGCGCCGTCTCCTGTCAATGTGGCAGACTGGGGAATCCGGCTTGACAAAAATGGCACGTCGATTCGTTGCAGTCGGCGGACGGTCGGTTAAGATGGGATGAAATGCCGCTTGCGGCTTCGCACCCTGCTGGTGCGAAGCCGCAAGCGGCGAACTCCGTAACGTTTTCCCGCCTCCCGTTAATGGTTCTATCAAAGTTCACTCACCGGACTTTCGCTGCCACGACGAGGTTCCTTCCATGCACGGTCGTCTATCCCGCCTCGCTTTATTGTTTACTGGCCTCGGTTTTCTGCTTTCCATCAGCACCGCCCAGGCGGTCATCGACAAGCCCTTGCCGCTCAAGGAAATCCTGGCGTACACGCCGCACATCTTCGTCGCGAAAGTGGAGAAGCTGAATCCGGGCGAGGACAAGGCCACCATGATCCTCAAGGTGGATGAAGTCCTCAACAAGAAGAAGCCCGACTTCGACAAGCTGCGCATCGTCCTGGAAGGCAGCGAGGAATCGAAGAAAGCCAAGGAGCTGCCGCAGTTGCTGAAGCGGCTGGCCGAGGACCTGCCGGTGGTCGTCTTCGTCTCCCGGCTGCCCGACAAGAAGTACATGGCGCTGGTCTACACCAACGGCACCTGGTTCCAGGCCCTCAATGCGGACCCGACCAAGGACGCCTGGGGCTTCACGAACATCGAGCCGTACTTGCGCCGCACCTACGCCGGCACTACGAAGGACCTGCGACAGATCATCGTCGACGGCATCGACAAGAAGAAGGCCCCGCCCGAGTGGAACAAGGACGAGAAGCCCGGCGTCGGGCCGGAGTTGAAAGCGGGCGATGCGCCCAAGAAGACCGGCTTCCGCCGCACCGATGGGCCGGTGCTGGGCGTCATCCCGACGGTGGCCATCGGTGGGCCGCTGGCGATCCTGTCGATGCTCTTTCCGACGCTGTTCGGCAAACCGAAGGAAGTGATGCAGCGCTATCTCGCCCTGCTGTCCGTCGCCAGCATCAACAGCATCGTCTACCTGCTGCACATCTGGCTGTCGGGCTATGCCTGGTTCCGCGGTTCGGTCGTCGGCCCGCCCATCGTGGTCTGGAGCTTCATGAGCGTGACCACGCTGCTCGGCACCATCTGGGCCATCAAACGGCACCGTGACGCCGTCGCCGCCGGGAATACCAGCATGCCGGCGCGCGGCGAGGTCGTCGTCTATCAGTTGCTGAGCCTGGTCGGGCTGGCCGTGGTCTGCTACGCCTGGGGCGCGGGTTGCCTGCTGCTGCCGGGCTGGGTGGAAATGCTGCTCGTCTCCGCCGTGGTCTGGTCCGGCACGCTGGCCATCCTCTACGACCGCTGGACCCTGAGCCGCACGCCCGTCGAGGTCAGCGCCCCGGCTGAAACCGTGGCGGCTTTCGCCGGTTCGGAAACTGGGATCAGCACGGGCGATTCCTTGAGTGCCGGCAACGGCTTCGGCGACTCGGAAGCTCCGACGCCGACCCTGCCGAGCCTGCGCAAGCGCCCCGCCGTCGCCTTGGAGCCATTCATGCTGGCGGCGCTGTGCCTGACCTGCCTGGCCATCACCTGGGTCGGCTTCAGCAAGGCCGAAACGATCAACCCTGTCGCCATCGATCCCAACTTGGTCAAGGACGAATTGCAGCCGCGCTTCGTCAACAGCGTGCTCTTCTTTCAGGCGCCCGATCCGGGCAGCCTCGACTCGACGCCGCTCGTCACCGAGGACCGCATCTATGCTGCCGTCGGCCACCGTGCCGGCTTCGTGGCCTTCGGCCGGCTCTACTGCCTCGACCGCGCCACCAGCAAGGAAATCTGGAGCTTCGACGACGAAGGCAAGATGAAACAGGTCTTCTCCTCGCCCTGCCTGGACGGCGACCGCGTTTACATCGGCGAGGGCTATCACCAGGATTCGTTCTGCAAGCTGTTCTGCCTCGACGCCAAGACCGGCAAGAAGATCTGGGAGTTTCAGACCAAGAGCCATACCGAGTCCACTCCCTGCGTGGCCGATGGCAGGGTCTTCTTCGGCGCGGGCGACGACGGCGTCTACTGCATCGACGCGAAAGAGGGCAAGGAAGTCTGGCACTTCCCCGGCTTGCACGTCGATACCAACCCAACGGTGGTTGGCAACCGGCTCTACGGCGGGTCGGCCTACGGCGACCAGTTCTGGATGTTCTGCCTGGATACCGCCACCGGCAAGCCGCTCTGGCGGCAGCCCAGCAAGCTGCCCGTCTTCGGCACCGCGACCGTGCAGGGCAATCAGGTGTTCTTCGGCACCGGCAACGGCAACATGGTGCAGAGCGACACCGCCAAACCGGCCGGCTCGCTGCTGTGCGTCAAGGCCGACACCGGCGAACTGCTCTGGAAGTTCGACACCTCCGACAGCATCCTGGCCAAGCCGGCCGTCGATCGCCGGCACGTTTACATCGGTTCGCGCAATCATCAAATGTATTGCCTGAATCGCATCGATGGCAAGGAAGTCTGGAAGGAAGACCTCGGCAGCCCGGTCGTGACCGGCGCAGCGCTGCTCGGCGGCGAGCATGGTGAGAGTTATGGGCTGTTCGCGGTGGCCAGCGCAGGGCGGGTCTGCTGTCTCGATCCCGTGACCGGCAAGCACCTCTATCAGCCCGTCGAAGTGCTGGCGAACAACCCCTCGTTCAAGAAGGCCCAGCTGCTTTCGTCGCCGCGCGTGGTCATCACCCGCAAGGGCAACGAGGAGAAGCGCCAGGTGTACTTCGGCGCGGGTCTCGATGACCTGACGGCCTTCCAGGCGGCGATCTTCCGCGTCGAGGACCGCTTCCCGCTGCCAACGGGCAGCGCGGAGGTGTCGTCGATCCGCGTCCCGGAAAAACGCTGATCCTCACCGCTTGCGGTTTCGCACGTTTGATCCTCGGGGGGCTAACGCCCCCCGCTCGCTTTTCCTGATACACTATTCCGCAACTTCACCCGCCCGCGCACCAGGGACGCGACTCATGACGACCGCCACCGCGACCACGAAGTTCGTCTATTTCTTCGGTGAAGGCCAGGCCGAGGCCAGCAGCGACCTCAAGCACCTGGTCGGCGGTAAGGGCGCCAGCCTGGCCGACATGACCAAGGCGCAACTCAACGTGCCGCCCGGCTTCACCATCTCCACCGAGTGCTGCGATCTCTACTACAAGGCCGGCAAGCAATGGCCCGGCGGTCTCGAAGACACGGTGCGCGAGAGCCTGGCGCGCCTGGAGAAGCTCGCGGGCCGGTCGCTGGGCCAGGGCGACAACCC
>JAGVLI010000448.1 GCA_020054355.1 Planctomycetales bacterium
CAACGGCTTGAGCGGCACCGCCGGGGCGATAAAGCGATTGCCTTCGGCGTACAGCCACATGGCGCCCAGCGTAGCACCTTCCTGCGCGCCAATCAGGATGAGGTTGGACGAGTTGCACTTGCCGTCGTCGTTGAGTTGATCGAGATAGAGCCGGGCGGCGGCGATATCGTTGGCCAGCGCCGGATAGTAGGTCAGCAGGAAGTCTTCCATGCGGATGGTGTCGCGCGGCGCCAGGGCGAAGGGCGGCGGGGCGTTCCGCATCTGGCCCTTGTTGCCCGGCTCCTGCCAGAAGCCCGCCTCGACGGTCGTGCTGTCGCCGTGGCCGCGATAGTCCAAACTCAGGACCGCGTAGCCTTTTTCTTGCAGCTTCTGCGCCAGCCGGCCCCAGCCTTCTTGTCGGCGGTGCCCGCCGATATTGGGCAGCAGCAACACGCAGGGCGCGTCCTTGCCCTTCTCGCCGCGGTGCCAGGTGGCCCAGAGCTGCACGCCGTCGGCGCTGGCAAAGCGCACGTTTTCGCGGGGCAACTGCTTGCGGGGCGAACCCTGGACGGTCAACGCGATCGGCTGATCCTCCACCTTGGTCTTGCCGACGTATAGCTCAGCGGTGATCGCCAGTTCCACGGCGTTCGCGAAGGCATCGGCTTCGAGCAGGAACTCAGCCAGTCCTTCACGCTCGGTCAACATCACCGGCTTGGCCGTCACGCCGGGCGGCAGCCCGGCCAGCTTGACGACCAGGTCGCCCGCGTAGCCCCGGCGGTCCACCGTGATCTTCAACGGCTGGGTCTCGCCGGCTTTCAGCGTGATGCCGGGCACGGGCAGCACCCGCAGGCCCATCGGCCGGGCCACGGCCACGTTCATCTTCCAGCTCCAGACTTCGCGATTGCCGACTCGCGCCGCCAGCCGAACCTTTTCGGCCGACGAAACGGCGTCGGCTGAAGCGGTGAACGCCAGCTCGGCGGTCTGTTGCTCGGCGGGAATCGTCACCGGGTCGCAGCGGATGCCGGCCGGCAGATCGGTGGGGCGCAGCTCGATGGGGCCGTGATACCGTCGGCGCTCGACCGTTACCCGGACGGCTTGCTTCTCCCCCGCGAAGAAGAACACCTCATCCGGCCCGTAGGTCAGGCCGGCCAACGTCGGTTCTTCCACCGTCAGCTGGAACGGCAAGCGATCCACGATCCGCCGACCGATGAAGACTTGCAGCTCGCCGGTCCTCTCGCCGGGCAGCGTGTTCGGCTTGACGATGAGTTCCATCAAGCCGGCTTCCTGTGTGGCATTCAGGTCGAGCGGCTCGCTGGATATGCCTTCGGGCAGGCCGGTGAAATCCAGTGTCAGCGGCCCCTCGTAGCCTCGGCGATCCACCGCGATTTTCAGTACATTTTCGCCGACCTGCAGAGTGGCGCGATCCGTGCCGGCCAGCCGTGGCGCTGCGGCGGCATCCGCGGCGTTTGGCCGCAGGTTGGGATCGGCGGCGGCTGAACCCCACGAGCGCGACAGGAAGATTGCCAGCACCGTGACCATGACCAGTGCCGCCAGCCCGCCGACCGCGCCCCAGAGCGCTTGCCGCCAGCGCCGATTCCAGCCCATCAACTCGCCGACGGGCGTTGTCCCCAGCTGCCGTAGCTTGTTCCCCGTTTCCTTCAGCCAGTCGCTGGCATTTTCGGCCAGGCCGACGCCGATTTCCCTCCAGGTGAGTTCCTCCGCCTCTTCCTCGTTGCCGTCGTCCTCGGCGACCAGCGTGAATCCGCCCGTGATCTGCTCGCCCGCGCCGCCCGACAGGAGAGACGCCACGCACGCGCGCTGCTCAGTAGTCAGCGGCAACAGAGAGCCGCCCTCGGCGAGCAAGCCTTGCAGCAACGGCACCTGATCGAGCGGTTCCTGGCAGGCGAGCAGCAGGTGGCCGGCCAGCGGACTGACGACCGGATCGTTCATCGCCGCCAAATCCGCGAACAGCTTCGATTGCCTCGGCTCGGCGAAATCCCGTTCGCGGAACAGCAGGTTGTCGCCGTTGTCGTGCTTTTCCCACAGTGCTTTGCCGCCGCGCGCCAGGCTGCGCAGCGCCGTGTAGATCACCAGATGGGCGAAGCGGTCCACTTCGGGGCCGGCGATGCCGTCGCGCAGCCGGTCGGGATGCTGATAGTTGGGATGCCCCAGTTCGCCGGACGGCAGCCGGGCCAGCGAGGGCACTACCAGGCCGTCGTAGTCGATCAGCCGCAGCCGCATCTTGGCGCCTTCCTCGCGCGGCACCAGCAGGACGTTGCCGTGCTGCAAGTCGCCGTGAACGATCTGGGCCGTGCGCATCTCCTCCGCCAGGCGCAGCCAGATGCCCGCGAGCCGTTCCAGGATCAGCGGCTTGTCGAGATAATCCTTGATGAGGTCGTTGAGCGTGAAGCCGTCCACCCAGCGCATCTTGACGACCGGGTACCACTGACCGTGAATGCGAATGCCTTCCTCCAGGTACTGGAAGCGCACCATGAAGGGCTGCTTATCGTGCTGTAAGTAGTCGCTGACTGCCTGGTAGCGGGCGTGCAGGCCGTGGACCTCGCGCGTAAAACACTTGACCGCCCAGGTCTTCTGGTCCGGCCCGACGATCTTGTAAACGTCGGCGCTGTTGCCGGAGCGCGGCCAGGGCAGACCGAGAGCGTTGACCGTCGTCTGCCCGTTGCGCAGATCGGGGTCCTTGAAGCAATGCTGCGGATTCTGAATGGCCTCGTTGTAATCAGGCGGATGCGGCCAGGGCATGGTCGTCGCCTCCGTGGTTCCCTCATGCCTTTGCTCGGCCC
>JAGVLI010000238.1 GCA_020054355.1 Planctomycetales bacterium
AGCGCTCGCCGCCGGCTCGCGGCTAAACCGTTTTCGACAACTCTCATGTCGCGCGCCAAGCCTTCCGTCGTCCGTCTGCACGAGCTGACGCCCGGCCAGCATGCCGACTTCTTCGCCCGGCTGGCCGAGCGGAACAAGAGCGCCACCCGCGACGGCAAGCCTTTCTATACTTGCCGGTTCCGCGACCTGAAGCGCACCGTCGGCTTCATGGTCTGGGCCGACGGCGGCTTCTACGACCAGTGCGAAAGCGAGTGGAAAGTCGGCCAGTTCTTCAAGATTCGCGGCACCTTCGGCGAGCACGAGCGCTACGGGCCGCAGATCGAAGTCCAGCAGATTCGCCTGGTCACCGACGCCGACCGTGCCGACGGCTTCGATCCGGCCGAATTTGTCGAAGGCAGCCGGTTCGACGCCGACGCGCTGCTGGGTGAACTGAAGGCCGAGGTCGAAAAGCACATTGCCGACGAACCGCTGCGCCGGCTGGTCTTGACGATCCTGGAACGACACGCCGAACCGCTGAAAAGGCTGCCGGCGACGCAGCGGCATTTCTATCCGTTTCCCGGCGGCCTGCTGGAACACACCCTGTCGGTGACGCGCTCGTGCATCGACCTAGCCGAACGGTATGCGGCCCGCTACCCCGATCTGCAGCCGCCGCTCAATCGCGATCTGGTGACGGCCGGCGCGGTACTGCACGACATCGGCCGGGTGCTGGAACTGACCGACGATCTGCTCGATGTCCGGCGCACGGCTGCCGGCGGGCTGCTCGGCCACCTGTTCCTGGCGCAAAACCTGGTGCGCGACACGGCTCGGGAACTCGGCGACGTGAACCCGGAACTGCTCCTGCTGCTCGAACACATCATCATTTCCCATCTCAATCATCCGGAATGGGGTTCTCCACGCTTGCCCTTGTTGCCCGAGTGCCTGATTCTGCACCATGCGGACGACCTCGACGCCAAGCTGGAAATGTATACGCGCTGCCTGGCGAAGGACAAAGCGGACGGCCCGTTCACCGACCGGGATCCCGCGCTGGGACGGCAGTTGTTCAAGGGCCGGGGCGTGTGATAAAGTTTGAGGTCGTAGGGTCCGCTGTGCGGACCAATCCAGTCCCCGGCGCGATTGGTCCGCACAGCGGACCCTACGGGAGGTCGTCCAGAAGTGCTGGACCCTTGGCGCGTTGAGGACTCGTCTGACCTGGAGCAGTCATGAGCGAACAGGGCTATGTCCTGGGCCAGTCCGCCCGCGCCGCCCGTCGTCTGGAAATTCAGGATGCTCATTTCGCCGAAGTTTCGGAACGGCTGCTCGATGAACTGCAAGTTCGACCGCACGACCGGGTCGTGGAACTCGGCTGCGGGCCTGGAGGCTTCAGCAAGCGCGTTCTCCGACGGCTCGGCGAAGGCGGAGTCTTGGTCGGCGTGGACACCAGCGAGGGTCTGCTGACCCAGGCCAGCGCTCTTCTGGCTGGCCAAGGCCCAGGGCGGTTCGAGCCGGTGCGGGCCGACATCAGCGAACTCGGTTCCTGGCTCGACGGCACGGATGTGATCGTGGGCCGAACCGTCTTGCATCATGTGCCGATGGTGGAATTCATGCTGGGCCGGCTGCGTGCGCGGGTACCGGCCGGCACCCGCATCGGTTTCCTGGAACCGGATTTCCGCACGCCCCTGGCCCGGCTCGCCCATCTGGAAGTCACCAGTCGTCCCGAGCTGGGGCCGCTCCGACTCTGGGCGACGGCCATCAACCAGCTCTACCAGGTCAATCGGCTGTCGCCCGATGCCGGCCCGACGCTGGCCCGCACCCTGGAAACCGCCGGCTATCGCAACGTGCGCGGCAGCTGGTTCGAGGGCCGGTCGGATGCAATGATGATCGAGAACATGGCCATGTTCTACGACGAGGTCGGCGCCCAGCTGGCCGCGATCGGCATCCTGACCGTCGAACAGATTGCCGAGCAGCAGGGTTTGCTGCGCGAACTGGCCGCTCGGCCGTTGCCCGCGGTCTGGGGCATCCATCTGGTCGCCTGCGAAGCCTGACCGCACGCTCGACACCGGCCCGCCAGCCCTTTATACTCTCCGGTGCTTCCCCACCGCCGCTTTTCCGTTTCACTCTCGTCGTGGAGACCGTGCCATGTTCCGCACCGCGCTGGTCCTGGTGGTTGCTGGCTGGTTCACCGTGGCTTCGTCCAGCGTGCGGGCCGATCCGCCCGGCCTCAAGACACTGGCGATCGGCGCTGCCGCCCCGGACTTCCAGCTGCCCGGCGTCGATGGCAAGGACTATGCGCTGAAGACCTTCGCGGATGCCAAGCTGCTCCTGGTGATTTTTACCTGCAATCACTGCCCGACCGCCAACGCCTACGAGAAGCGCATCCTCGACCTGCACGCCGACTACAAAGCCAAGGGTGTGGCCCTGGTCGCCATCTCGCCCAACGATCCCAAGGCGGTGCGACTCGATGAACTGGGCTACACCGACCTGGGCGATTCCTTCGAGGACATGAAGCTGCGGGCCAAGGAGCAGAAATTCACGTTTCCGTATCTCTACGATGGCGACAAGCAGGAAGCGGCGAAGGCCTTTGGCGCGATGGCCACGCCGCAGGTCTTTCTCTTCGACCGGGAACGCAAGCTGCGCTACGTCGGTCGGATCGACGATTCCGACGTGAAGACTCCGACCAGCCACGACACCCGCAATGCCCTGGACGCCCTCTTGGCCGGCAAGCCCGTCCTGGTGGAAACCACGCGCGTCTTCGGTTGCTCGACCAAGTGGGCCGACAAGCAGGCTGACGCGGTGAAGTCCCTGGAAAAATGGGACATGGAACCCGTGAAGCTGGAAGCACTCGACGAGGCCGGCGTCGCCAAGCTGGTGAAAAACGAGGGCAAGAAGCTGCTGGTCGTCAATGTCTGGGCCACCCATTGCGGCCCATGCGTGGCGGAGCTGCCGGAGTTCGTGACCATGAACCGCATGTACCGCCGCCGCAACTTCGAGCTGATCACGATCAGCATCGACGATCCGGAAAAGAAGGCGGAAGCCCTGAAGGTGCTCCAGGAAAAGAAAGTCGCCGCCACGAACTACATTTCGACGGTGGCCAAGCAAGACAAGTTCGCCGACCTGCTCGACAAGGACTGGCAAGGTCCGCTGCCCTACACGCTGCTGATTGCCCCGGACGGCAAGATCATCTACCGCAAGACGGGCGCCATCGAACCGCTGACCGTCCGCCGGCAGATCGTCGATGTCCTGGGGCGGACGTATGCCTCGAAGGGAAAGTAAGCGAAATGCAGGAAGAGGCGGCCTGCTCTCCGATTGAACGGCGGTGCCGGCAACAGCTAGAATCCTGAGTGGAACATCGTCCGCGTTCAGGGGCAGCGCTCATGGCCACCGCACCGAGCAAAGAGACCGGCGAAGAGGTCGATGACTGGACCAAACCTCCGTTCCTGCGCCGGGTGCGCATCCAGGGTTACAAGAGCATTGCGTTTTGCGACGTTCAGCTCCAGCCTTTGACCATCCTGGTGGGGCGGAATGCTTCGGGAAAGAGCAACTTTCTCGATGCGCTGGCTTTTCTGCGAGATGTTCTCAGACTTGGCGTAAATGAGGCAGTACAGCGTCATGGCGGCACTGCGGCTATTCCAACGCGTTCGGGTCGGGAAACACTGCTCCAGTTCGAGGTGGAAGCCAGCTACAACGATGCGGAATCTACGCTTCCGTGGAATGCGCTTTATCAAATTGCTGTCAAGTTTCCAAAGGACCGTGCTGCTGAAATCAGCTACGAACATTTCCGGGTAGAGCACGACGATTTTTTGTGGGTTGGGTACATCAATGAGGAAGGAGAAGTAAACTGCGGTGCTGGTGGCGATAAACCACAAGTGTATAGGTGGGGAATCAAGGACCGACCGTTTCTGGACGCTTACCGCGATTCGCCAGTGCCAGAATTTGCCGAGAGATTCACGTCAATTGCCGTCCACAACTTTTATCCCGATGCAATCCGCGCGTTGCAACACCCCAATCCTGGCTCCATGTTAGCCAGAGACGGCCACAATCTTGCCAGCGTAATCGGCAGTCTCCGAGACCATGACCGCACCACATTTCAGCGAGTCCGGGATTATCTGGTCAACATCTCCGAGGAGATTGAAACCTTCGGCACCATTCGTTACGGCGAATATGAAACCGTCCGCTTCCGGTTGCGCGGTGGCTCCGAGGACAAGCCGCTTGAATTCGATGCCGCAAGCATGTCCGACGGTACGCTTCGGGCCTTGGCGGCGCTTGTGGCAGCATTCCAGATTCACTTGCCTGACGGTCCCAGTGTCATTGGCATTGAGGAACCAGAAACAGCATTACACCCGGCAGCCACACAGGCGCTGGTAGATGCTCTCGACGAAGCAACCCAGCGAACCCAAGTCATACTGACAACTCACAGCGCGGACTTGCTCTCTGGCCGGGACATCACGCCCGGTCAGGTTCTGGTCGTGCGCAATCGAGGCGGTCAGACGCAAATCACGCCGGTCGATCCGGCCAGTCGCGAAATCATCGAAAAAGAACTCTACACGTTGGCCGACCTCCAGCGCATGGACCAGCTGAACCTCGATGAGGCCGACCTAAAGCGACAGGAACACCTCCGCAACGGTTCCGAGGGCGACTGACATGCCGCTCCGCGTGGTGGTGGTCGTGGAAGGACACGGCGAGGATGGGTCCATCCGCACTCTGCTGGAGCGAATCTGGTATGAGATGCTCCAGGGAGACTACATCGAAGTCATTCCCTGGCGCGGCAAGCAGGGGCAGTTGCGCCAACGACAGACCTTGCGGCCAGTGATCGAAGCCGCCGCCATCAAGCTGCGCGCCTCGGGCCGGGCTGATCTCCGGCGGCTGTTGCTCATCATGATCGATTCCGAAGGCGCCTGCCCGGCCACACTCGCGCCGGAACTGCTGGCCTGGGCCACTGAATTTCGCTCGGACACTGAATTTGCCTGTGTCATGCCGCATCCGATGTTCGAGACCTGGTTCGCGGCTGCCGCTGCTTCGCTGGCCGGCGTGAACGATCTACCTGCGGATTTGAAACCGCCAGCAGACCCGGAAGGTAACGGTTTGGGCAAGGGCTGGCTGAAAAGGAACCTGAACCGCAAGTACAAGGAAACGGTCGATCAGCCGCGCTTCACGGCTCAGATGCGGCTGGATGATTGTCGCCGGAACTCGCCGTCCTTCGACAAACTCTGTCGGGAACTGCGACAGCGACTTTGACTTGATCGACCGACAGGAGAGGACTTGGTCCCATGCAACGCACTCTGATGCTCGCCTGTGCCGTCATCGGACTCGCATTGACCGGCAGCACCCTGCTGGCCCAGACCACGGCCAAGGATGCGGCCCGCTTTGCCGAGATGCTCAAGTCGGACAAGGATGCGGAAAAGCGCATCTTCGCCGCCCGCGAACTGGCCAGCATCGCCAAGATCAAGGTTGCCTATTTACAGCCCCATACCGCTTTGCTGGTCAAGACCTTGCAGCAGGACAGCGATCCGCTGGTCCGCGCTGCCGCCGGCACTACCTTGCTGGCCTTCGCCGCCGAGCCGAAGGAAGTGCTGCCGGCTATTGCCGAGATCGTCAAGAATGACAAGGAGCCGGGACCGGTGCTGGCCGTGGCAGCACGTCTCGCCGCCGCGTATCAGGCCAAGGATTTGATTCCCGATCTGCAAATGTTGAAGAAGCGCGAGGAAGCCAAGGAAGATCCCAAGCTGCGCGATCAACGGCTGCTGCAAGCGGTCAACCAGGCCATTGCGATCCTATCGAAATAATCTTGCTCGATTTCAAAACTTTGGAGGCGGAGCGAGGGTAGACACCGGAAACACCAGCGGATTTTCCGGAGGTTCACGCCGATGTCTTCTCGCCTTCTGTGCCGGCTCTGGCTGCCCTTCATCGTCCTGATTCTGGTTGCGGGCCGGGCCGATGCCGCCGAAACGGACAAGTACCTGCCCGACGACACCAACGGCGTGATCTCGCTGAATGTCCGGCAAGTCGTGGATTCCCCACTATTCAAGAAGACTTACCTGCCGCAGTTGCAGCAGCAACTGAAGGGTCAGGCCGATTTGTACAAGCAGCTGCAAGCCATTGGCTTCGAGCCGTTTCGCGACATTGACCGTGCGCTGCTGGCCTTCGCCGACAGCTGCGAGCGCCCCGGCGGCAAGGCGGAGCCGGGCTTCCTGCTCATCTTTCACGGCAAGCTCGACCTGGCCAAGACGCATGCCAAGCTGGCGGAGTTGGCGCCCTTTCTGAAACAGGCATTGAAGATTCAGAAGAGTGGGGCCAATACGATCTATGAGATTGCCGGCGAAGAGCGCAACTTCTTCTTCGCGCTGCCGGATCGCAATACGCTGGTCTTCGCGCCGCGCCGCGAGCCGGTCAGCGACGCCCTGGAGCGGGGCGCTGGCAAGAAGAAGCTGGCGCTGAAGAACAAGGAGGTTGCGGAACTCATCGCCAAGACCGACGGCAAGCAGGCGCTCTGGGTGGTGGCCACTGGCGGAACCACGCTGTCGTTCGAGTCGGTACTGACCGGACCGAAGGGCAACAAGACCGAACAGATGGCGCGAAAGACCCTGGCCGATTCGGGCGTCTACGAGGTGAGCGGCGGGTTCTGGCTCACGGACAACGTGAAGGCCGCCTTCGGCGTCAAGGTGCAAACGACGCAGGCCGCCAGGGCCGTCAGTGATGCACTCCAGGCTGAGTTGGCCAAGGCCATCGACAAGGGTTTTGACGGCACGCTGGACGACCCGCGCTTCTCTCCGGTGCGCGAGTTCCTCAAGGAAATGGTCATTGCCGGGGACGGCAAGCACATCGTCATTCAGAGCGAGGTGGCGGGACGGGTCATCACGAATTCGGTGAAGTGAACCGCCAATCAACAGTCCCGCGTTGGCAGCTAGGTTTTCTTCTTTTTCTTTTGAATCGCGGCCTTTTTCTTCAAGCCGAGGTCATCGCACAGGCCGTCCAGACCGATGCCGCCCACTTCCCTGTATGACCGGCGCGACTCTTCAATGAGGGCGAGAAACTGAGGATTGTTGGCCAGGGCAATGGACTCCCAGTCGGATCCGGAAAGGTCCTTGACGGCTGCGAGTGGCTTCCCGTTGCGCGTCAGGATCACCGGGCCTTCCTTGGCAAGGGCAACCACATCCGGCAAGTTCAGGCCGGCTTTGTCGAGCGAGACGACTTTCATAACTGCACCTCTTCGCCGCCGATCCGCAGGACGTTGTGAGTTTTCGATTCATCGAACTTACTTCGCATTCACCGGCTTCGGCTTGTCCTTGCCTTGCGGCGATACCTTTTGCGCCGTGGCGGGTATCTTGGCTTCCTCCGGCTTGATGAGCGGCAAGTCGTCCTTCAGCTTCTTCAGGTAAAAATCCTTGTACTGAATGGTCATCGGCGGGCCGACGTGGACTTGCACGCCGAGCACGCCTTCGAGCTTGCGGCCTTTCTCGTCCAGGTCGATGACATCCACCGTCGGATGACCGTCGATCCAGTGCTGGTGGCGGTTGCCCTCGACCAGCACGCGGAAATCGTGCCACTCGCCGGCCTTGAATTCCTTCAGCGGAAACTCGCCGACCACCCACGGCTGGCCTTGCGGGTCGATGATGACCTTCTCGCTGGTATGGGCCAAGATGCGCCGGCCGCGCTCCTCGTAGAGCATGCCGTTGTAGTCGGCGCGGTTGGAAACCACGTCGCACTGGTAGCCGACGACGACGGTTTCGCCCAGGTCGGGCCGTTCCGTGCTGCGGTACTGCAAGCCGCTGTTGCCGCCCGGCGACACCTTCACCTTGACGCGCAGCTCGAAGTTCTTGACCTTGCCGCCCTTCCAGACGATGAAGCGGTTGTAGTCGAGCTTGCCGTCGGCGGTGCCGGTCAGGCTGCCGTCCTCCACCTTCCAGTATTTCGCGCTGCCTTCCCAGCCAGTAAGGTCCTTGCCGTTGAAGATGGCTTCAAAGCCTTCCGGCGGCTTCGGCTCGTCGCTGAATAGCGAGCCTGAACCGTCGATCGCCAGGATCGCGATAACGTTCCAGAGGACCAGACGGACGATGACAGTTCCGCTCATCGGTTTCTCCTGGAGTTGAAGGATCGTTTCCGCAGGACCGTCGCGCGAAACGATGAATCGGCGAGGAAATGAAATCCCGATCTCTCATGACTTGCCGGCGGCTTTTTCCTTCGCCCGATGGGTGCGCGGGAACGGCGGCGCTCCCTCATTGATCCAACGGCGCACGGTATCTATTTCCCCATCGGTCAGTTCCAGGGCGTCGGGCGGCGGCATGACCTTTTTCGGGTCCGCGCTGAGCAGTAGCTGAAACAACGACGACTGGCTGACATTGCCGGGGACGATCACCTTGCGTTTCGCCACCAGCAAGTCGTAGTTCAGCACCTTGATGCCGTTCTTGGCGTTGCCCAGCTTGTGGCACTCGTAGCACTTGTCCTGCATGATCTGCTTGACCTCGCCGGCCAGCTTGGAGGCCGCCAGCCCCTGCGCC
>JAGVLI010000151.1 GCA_020054355.1 Planctomycetales bacterium
CGCTCAGCACCTGGCGCATGTCGCCCGCAATGCCCGTGACGCCCAGCAGGCCCGCTTCCCGGTTGAGCGCCGTCTCGACCGCCTCCGCCGTCAGGCCGTGCCGTTGCTGGACGTGCAACACGATGCCGGGATCGATCGACCCGCTGCGCGTGGCCATCATCAGTCCATCCAAGGGCGTAAAGCCCATGGTCGTATCGAGACAGCGCCCGCCGCGCACCGCCGAGGCCGAGCAGCCGTGCCCGAGGTGGCAGATCACCAGCCGCAGTTCACTCCCAAGCCGGCCGAGCATCTCGGCGGCGCGCTGGCTGCAGTATGCGTGGCTGAGTCCGTGAAATCCATAACGCCGGATGCCCCAGTCGCGCGTCCAGCTTTCCGGCACCGGATAGGTGTAAGCGTCAGCCGGCAGCGTGGCGTGAAACCCGGTATCGAAGACCGCCACTTGCGGCACGCCGGGCAGCGCGGCTTCCGCGGCCGACAGGGTCTCCAGGCTCGGGGGATTGTGCAGCGGCGCCAGGTCGGCGAGCGCGGTGATGCGCGAACGGATTTCCGCGGTGATGCGCACGGAGGACGTAAATGGCCCGCCATGCACCACCCGGTGGCCGACGGCCGTCAGGCCAGAGCCGTTGGGCAGGGCAACCGGCTCCACATGCGTCAAATCGAAGACGAAACGGTGGACGGCAGGTGCGTGTCCCTTCCAGGGCACGTCGTCGGCGCGGTTTTCGCCGCGCGCGTTCTCATACCGATAGCGAGTCGCCGGCCCGGCCCAGTCGGCCGAACCGTGGGCTACGACCGCACCGTCGGCCGAATCCATCAGTGTCGCCTTCAGGCTGCTGGAACCGGCATTAAGCAACAGAATGTTCATGGCAGGCCCTGGCAGGTCTCGGACTCTGTATCCCGCCGCCCGCAGTCGCGCGGCGGCGAATGGCCGTCAAACATTGTCGCCTTCCGTGGAGGTGCCGCGTGTTTTCGCCGGCTCCTTCGCTCCCCACTTCCAGCCGCTGATCTCCGGCATGTCGTCGCCGTGCTTGTTGATGTACTCCTTGTGCTCGATCAGCTTTTCGTGAAGCGCCTGCTTGAAGTAGGCAGCCCGCGCCCCCAGTTGCGGCAGCCGGTCGATCACGTCCTCCACCAGGTGGAAGCGGTCGAGGTCGTTCATGACGACCATGTCGAAGGGCGTCGTGGTCGTGCCCTCTTCCTTGTAGCCGCGCACGTGCAGGTTCTTGTGGTTCGTGCGCCGGTAGGTCAGGCGATGAATCAGCCACGGGTAGCCGTGGAAGGCGAAGATGATCGGCTTGTCCTTGGTGAACAGGACGTCGAAGTCCCAATCCGAAAGCCCATGCGGGTGCTCGCGCTGCGGCTGCAGTTTCATCAAGTTCACGACGTTGACCACGCGCACCTTCAGTTCCGGGAGATGTTTGCGCAGCAAGTCGACGGCGGCCAGCGTTTCCAGCGTCGGTACGTCGCCGCAGCAGGCCATGACCACGTCGGGTTCGCTGCCCTTGTCGTTCGAGGCCCATTCCCAGATGCCGAGACCTTCCTTGCAGTGCTTGATGGCCTGATCCATGGTCAGCCATTGCGGGGCCGGTTGTTTCCCCGCGACCACGATATTGACGTAGTTGCGGCTGCGCAGGCAGTGGTCGGTCACCGACAGGAGGCAATTGGCGTCCGGCGGCAAGTAAACGCGGACGACCTCCGCCTTCTTGTTCACGACATGGTCGATGAACCCGGTGTCCTGGTGGCTCAACCCGTTGTGGTCCTGGCGCCAGACGTGCGAGCTGAGGAAGTAGTTGAAGGAAGCGATCGGCCGCCGCCACGGGATGTGGTTGCAGGTCTTCAGCCACTTGGCGTGCTGATTGAACATCGAATCGATGATGTGGATGAAGGCCTCGTAGCACGAGAAGAAGCCGTGCCGGCCCGTCAGCAGATAGGCTTCCAGCCAGCCCTGGCACTGGTGCTCGCTGAGTACTTCCATCACCCGGCCGTCCGGGCTGAGCTTGTCGTCTTCCGGATAAATGTCGGCCATGTAGCAGCGCGTGGTTACGTCCAGCACGTCTTGCCAGCGATTCGAGTTGTTCTCGTCCGGGCTGAACAGGCGGAAGTTCTTGCTCTCCAGATTCGCCTTCATGATGTCGCGAAGGAACTTGCCCATTTCCCGCGCTGATTCCGCCGTCGTCGCGCCGGGGCTGGGCACCTTGACCGCGTAGTCGCGGAAGTCCGGCATCTTCAGGTCGCGCAGGAGCAGACCGCCGTTGGCATGCGGATTATCGCTCATGCGGCGCTGCCCCTTGGGCGCCAGCTCGGCCAACTCGGACTTGAGCTTGCCCTGGGCGTCGAACAACTCCTCCGGCTTGTAGCTCTTCATCCACTGTTCGAGGATGCGGATATGTTCGGGCTTGTCCATGTCGCCCATCGGCACCTGGTGCGAGCGCCAGTAATCCTCGCACTTCTTGCCGTCAATCTCCGGCGGACAGGTCCAGCCCTTGGGCGTGCGGAAGACGATCATCGGCCAGGCCGGACGTTTGACGACCGCGCCCTTGGCGCGCGCCGCGGCCCAGATCTGCTTGATTTCCGCGACCACCGCGTCGAGTACGCCCGCGAGTTGCTGATGCACCGCCTGGGGATCGCTGCCCTCGACGAAGTGCGGCTTGTAGCCCATGCCCTCGAAGTACTTCCGCAATTCGTCCTTGGGAACGCGCGCCAGGAAGCAGGGGTTGGCGATCTTGTAGCCATTCAGGTGGAGGATCGGCAGCACGCAGCCATCCCGAGCCGGATTGAGGAACTTGTTGCCGTGCCAGCCGGCGGCGAGCGGGCCGGTCTCCGCCTCGCCGTCGCCGACGACGCAGGCGACGATCAGGTCCGAATTGTCGAACGCGGCCCCGTAGGCGTGGCTCAAGCAGTAGCCGAGTTCGCCCCCTTCGTGGATGCTGCCCGGCGTCTCCGGGGCGACGTGGCTGGGGATGCCGCCGGGGAAGCTGAACTGCTTGAACAGCTTCTTCATCCCCTCCGCGTCCTGGCCGATGTTCGGATACACCTCGCTGTAGGTGCCTTCCAGGTAGGCGTGGGCCACCAGGGAAGGGCCGCCGTGCCCCGGGCCGATGATATAGATCATGCTGAGGTCATCGCGCTTGATGACCCGATTGAGATGCACGCAGAGCATGTTCAAACCCGGCGACGTGCCCCAGTGGCCGAGCAGCCGCGGCTTGATGTGCTCGCGTTTGAGCGGCTCCTTGAGCAGCGGATTGTCGAGGAGGTAAATCTGGCCGACCGACAGGTAATTGGCGGCGCGCCAGTAGTCATCCAACTTGCGCAGCTCCTCCGCGGAGAGCGGCCCCGTCGCCGCGCCCGGGCTGCCGTCGCCGGTCGTCCGTTTCGAGTCGGTCGTTGCGGAGGTCATGGGTCATTCCTCAAGTGCCGGGCAGCTTGCCATGGAGTCATTCGTCTTGGTCCAGCCCCGGCGCTTCGGAGCTGGAACGGACACATCCTCATTCTGATTTCTATCAGTTACCGTCTGCCTGACATTCGTTTTCTGGACAGACGGCGCCTGCGGGAAGCGGGTCCGGTTCCTTTGACATCACCTCCTGGGTCTTGACCGGGGCGGTCTGGCGGTATCGCCGTTCGGAATCGTCCCGAATGAGTTGATGGCCACAGCGCCATGGGGCGGTCGGCGCGGTAAATCCGCTCGCATGTCGGGCTGCCAGCGACTATCCTCGCTGACTGCGATTTTTTGCGCGATCCGGACAGCATCAAACGCGGCGCAATGCGGCCGGGCGATGCCATCCTGCAAGGCCTGGGGAAAAAGGCGACGTAAGTTGCGCCGACGGCCCCGACACGCTGAATTGCGGACCCGAGTATCGAGGAGATTGATCGTGGAACCCCGCGAGCACTTCCCGAACCGTCGCGATGCCCTCGCCACGGCGCTGGCCTGCTCCTGCACCGCCTTCCTGCATGCACAGGAGTCGCGGGCGGATGAGACTCCGTCCGACGTCTTCCTCGAACGCGCCGCCGATGGGACGCCGCACAAGGGCAAGGTGCTGCTGGCGGTCCAGGCTCACTCCGACGACATCCCGCTCATGGCGGGCGGCGTGGTTGCCAAGCTCGTCAAGGAGGGCTATACGGGCTACCTGCTGCGGGCCACGAACGACGACATGGGCGATGCTCCGGGCCTGGGCACCGCCGGCAACATCGGCGACCATGTACTCGGCAACGAGCGCGACAACGCCGAGGTGGCGCGCGTGCTCGGACTGAAAAAAGCCTACGATCTGAATTATCCGAATCACCGCATGGGGGATGTGCCGCTCAACGAGCTGATCTGCCGGCTGATCTTCCTGATCCGCTTGCTCAAGGTCGATACCGTGGTCTGCTGGGACCCCTGGGCGCACGACGAAGAGAATCCCGATCACGTGCAGATCGCGCGCGGCGTGGAAGCCGCTTGCTGGATGGCGGGCCGCCCGCACGATTATCCCGAACAGCTGGCCGCCGCCGGACTGGCGCCGCACGCGGTCCAGGAGAAGTACTACTATGCCCGGCGTCCGGAAGTGAATCGCGTCGTGGATGTGAGCGGAGTGCTCGATCAGCTCATCGACTCCAACCGCGCCAACCGGGCCAAAGGCCCAGCGGGAAATCTCGGCTCGCGGCTGCGCGCCGACCTGGCCAAGCGCGGCCAGAAACTTCCGCTCCTCGGCGACGACGACGTCACCGCCGACCGCAACTACATCAAGGAGTTCATCCTGGCCCGCCGCCGTGCCCTGGGCCAGAAGCACGGCGTCCAGTACGCCGAGGCGTTTCACCACATCGGCGGCGGCGCGCGCCGTTCGGCCGTGGAAGAGTACGTCAAGAAGAATGCCGTGCCGATCAAGTGAACAAGTAAATCGGGAGATTCGTTTTCGCCGTTTGCGCAAACAATACACCCCGCTGACATGGCCATGTCAGCGGGGTGCGTCGTCGGCGCGAGTTCGACTACTTCTCCGAGGTCACCACCTTGGCCGGCGGGGCTTCGGCTTCCAGGTCGCCCAGGGCGTACTGGATGCCAGCCAGGTAGTGCTTGAGAATGACCGGGTTCCAGAAGATCTCCTCGCGGTGGCCCAGCGAGCAGTAGAATGTCCGGCCCTTGCCGTAGGTCGCCACCCAGCTGATCGGGTAAAGCCCGTCCTTGCGCCCGCCCTTCTTCACATCCGCTTCGGTCATGTTCGCCGTGTCCATGCTCAGGAGGAACTTGCGGTCGCCCGGCAATGCGGTGTCGGCGCGGAACTGGTAAATTTCATCGTTGATCTCGAAGTTCTTGCCGTCGAAGGCCGCGTTGAGGACGTGCTTCGGCTCGAGGTTCTTGAC
The DNA here is from genome assembly GCA_020054355.1 of Planctomycetales bacterium. GTDB lineage: Bacteria > Planctomycetota > Planctomycetia > Gemmatales > Gemmataceae > JAGVLI01. The sequence continues at coordinate 5,329 of JAGVLI010000151.1, forward strand.
GGGGATTTTCTGGGTCCAGGGATGGCCGGCGAAGGTCCCACCCATCATCTGGTTGTAGGCCTTCCAGCCGCCATAAGTGTCCGTGGCGGAATGGCAGCCGGCCAGACCCTTGCCCTCGGCCACGAACTCGGCCAGCGCGGCCTTGAGCCGCTCCTCGACCTTGGCATCCGGCAAGATTTTCTTGGCATTGGGGATTTCCACGCCCTTGGCGTCGACGATGGCGGTGCGGCCAGCCGTCTTGCCCACC
>JAGVLI010000515.1 GCA_020054355.1 Planctomycetales bacterium
CGTGGCCGCCATCGGCTTCCTGTTCGACACCTACGAATTGCTGATGACGCCGCTGGTCCTGGCCCCGGCCTTGTCGGAGCTGCTGCAGCGGCCGCCCAATCACCCCGACGTGACGCTGTGGGTCGGCCGGGTACTCTGGATGACTGCCCTGTGCGGGGGCGTCTTCGGATTGCTGGGCGGCTGGCTGATCGACCGCCTGGGCCGCAAGTTCGTGATGGCCGCCAGCATCTTCGTCTACTCCCTGTCGCCAGTCATGGCCGGCCTGAGCACCGAACTCCACTGGCTGATTTTCTTCCGCTGTTCGACCTTCGTCGGCGTCTGCGTGGAATTCGTGGCGGCCGTCACCTGGCTGTCCGAGCTGTTCCCCGACAAGCGCCAGCGCGAGCTGGCCCTGGGCTGGACGCAGGCGTTCGCCAGCGTGGGCGGCTTATTTGTCACCGGCGTCAGCGCCGGCATCGGTTCGCTGGTCCAGAACAACATGCTGCCGACGCTGCCGGTCGGCGATCCGACCAACCCGGCCTGGCGTTACACGCTGATGACCGGGCTGATTCCCGCCATCCCGATCGCGCTGCTCCTGCCCTTCGTCCCGGAATCGGCGGTCTGGCTGGAGCGCAAGCGGGCAGGCAATCTGAAACGGCCGCGCTTTGCCGAACTGTTCGCGCCCGCGCTGCTGCGGACCACGCTGGTAGTGTCCATCCTGAGTGCCTGTGCCTACGGCGCCGCCTTCGGCACCTTGCAGGTCACGGTGACGCAGGGAGTGCCCGGTCTGCCCAGCCTGGCCGACGCGCGCGCCCGGATGCTGCCGGCGATCAAGGCGAACCAGGCGCTCGACCCGGAGTTGAAGGCCCTGCCGAAGGGGTCTCCGGAGCATGCGGCGAAGGAAAAGGAGTTCAACGACAACCTGCGCCAGATCGGCAAGATCACCAAGGAAGAGGTCCAGCCGGTCCGGGAGCATGTGCAGTTCATGCAAGAGCTGGGCGGCCTGGTGGGCCGGGTCCTGCTGGCCGTGGCCTTGGTGCTCGTCGCCAGCAAGCGTCTGCTGCTCTGGCTGTTCCAGGTGCCCGGCCTGCTGCTGGTGCCGCTGGTCTGGTTCTGGGTCTATGCGAATCGACCCGAGTACTTCACGCTGGGAGTGTTCCTGGCGGCCGCCTGCATCGTCGCCCAGTTCTCGTACTTCGGCGAGTTCTTGCCGAAGGTGATGCCGGTGCATCTGCGCGGGACGGGCGGGGCGTTCGCCACCAACGTGGGCGGACGGATGATCGGCACCTCGGCGGCTTTCCTGACCACGAACCTCATCGCGCCGCTGATCGCCGCAGGCTCCAACCCCTTTGAAAAGGTCGCCTATGCAGCCGGCGTGACCGGACTGCTGGTCTTCGGCATTGGCTTCCTGACCAGCTTCTTCCTGCCCCAGCCGCCCCAGGAAGAACGTGCCTGAGACGCCGTCCGGGTGCAGCCATGCGTATCGCTTATATCACCGCGGGGGCCGCAGGCATGTACTGCGGCTCCTGCATGCACGACAACACGCTGGCCGCCGCCCTGATCGCCCAGGGCCACGATGCGTTGCTGATCCCCACCTACACGCCCATCCGCACCGACGAGGCCGACGTCAGCCAGCAGCGCGTCTTCTTCGGCGGCATCAACGTCTACTTGCAGCAGAAGTCATCGCTGTTCCGGCATACGCCCTGGAGTTTGGACCGCCTGCTCGACGCCCGCTGGCTGCTGAACTGGGTGTCGCGCTTCGCGGTCAAGACCGAGGCGCAGGTGCTGGGCAAGCTCGCGGTCTCGATGCTGAAAGGCGAGCACGGCCGGCAGCGCAAGGAAGTCGCCAAGCTGGCCCGCTGGCTGGCGCGGGACGTGAAGCCCGATGTGGTCCATCTGTCGAACGTCATCATTTCCGGCATGGTCCACGAGGTCAAACGCCAGGTGGGCGTGCCGATCCTCGGCGAACTGCAGGGCGACGACATCTTTTTGGAATCGCTGCCGGAACCGTACAAGCGCCAAGCGCTCCGGCTGATTCGCGAGCATTGCCGGGAGCTGGACGGCTTCCTGGCCACCAGCCGGTCCTATGCCGACTTCATGGCCGGCTATCTCGAGATTCCGCGCGACAAGATCGCGGTCGTGCATCCGGGCTTGAACCTGAAAGGCCACGGTGCGCCTGTGGAAACAGGGGGCTTACGCCCCCCGCTCGCCACGATTGGCTACTTCGCGCGCATCTGCCCGGAAAAAGGGCTGCACGTCCTGGTCGAAGCATTTTGCCTGTTACGTCAGATGCCCGATTGCCCGCCGTATCGACTGCGTGCCTCCGGCTGGCTCGGCGAGCAGAACCGCGCGTATTTCGAGGAACAGCTGAAGAAGCTCGCCGCTTGCGGTTTAGCGGACTCTTTTGAACACATCGAATCGCCCGATCTCGCCAGCAAGGTGCGCTTCTTGCAAAGCCTGGATGTGCTGTCGGTGCCGACGGTCTATCGCGAGCCGAAGGGCCTGTACGTCCTGGAAGCCTGGGCCAACGGCGTGCCGGTGGTGCAGCCCCGGCACGGCTCGTTTCCGGAGTTGATCGAGGCCACGGGCGGCGGGCTGCTGGTGAACCCCGAAGACCCGGAAGACCTGGCGCGCGGCCTGCGAGAAATTCTGCAAGACGGCGCGAATCGCCAGGAACTGGGCCGCCGGGGACAGGAAGCGGTGCGGCAACGCTTCACGGCGGATATGATGGCTCGCAATACGCTTGAGGTATATCGGCAATACGTCAAGTAGTATGCCGCTTTCGTCCCAAGCCGGCCCCTGGGGGGCCGGAGCGCGATTGCACGTGCATCGCTCGCCCGGCCCCCAGGGGCCGGCTTGGGACGAAACGATTGTAGCCAACGCGAAACGAAGTACCATGACAATCCCCTTCCGTACTCGCCGGCGCGTCGAGTTCGTCGATACCGACACCGCCGGCATCGTTCACTTCTCGAACTTCTTCCGCTACATGGAAGCCGCGGAAGTGGATTTCCTGCAAGCGCTGGGACTATCGGTGTCGATGCAGACGGCGGATGGCCGGTGGATCGGCTTTCCGCGCGTGTCGGCATCTTGCGACTTCATCAAGCCGGCGAAGTTCCTCGATGTCGTCGAGGTCGTCGTGAAGGTGGAAAAGATCGGCGGCAAGTCGGTGACCTACGAGTTCGATTTCGAGAAGCAGGGCGAGTTGATCGCGCGCGGCCGGATCACTGCCGTCTGCTGCATGACCACGGCGGACCACCAGCTGCAATCGCTGGAAATACCGGCCGATATCCGCCGCAAGCTGCAAGGCGTGTGAAGCGGACAGTTGCAAGCGTTGGCCCGTCGTCCGTACAATGAAACTCGGACTGAACCCGCTGCCCCTGAAGGAGCTTCCCGTGGACACCGAATCCGAAACCATCGTGACGACCAAGCCCAAGACACGGGAAACCCAGCAGACGAAGCGCATCCCGCCCTACAACGTCATCCTGGAAAACGACGACCATCATTCCTTCGAGTTCGTGATCGGCGTGCTGCAAAAGGCGCTCGGCTACAAGCTCGAACGCGCCGTGGAACTGACCGTGCAAGCACACAAGACCGGCCGGGCCGTCGTCTGGACCGGGCCGAAGGAAGTGGCCGAGCTGAAGTGCGAGCAGGTGCGCACGTTCCACGAAATCCGCGAGCCGGAAGCGCGGAACCTCGGCCCGGTCGGCTGTACCATCGAGCCGGCGCCGGGGGGATAATCGCCGCTGGCGGCTTCGCGGGAACCCGTGGAATCCGACATGAACTGCCCGAAACCGATTGCGGATTTGGTATTGGCCATTCTCACCCATTGTCTGCTTTCAACGCGCGCCGCCGGCTGGGGTGGAAAGGCCGCCCAGTGCGCCATCCAGGCGGACCACGTCCATAATCTGCCGTCGTTACTGGCCGACTACCGCCCAGAATTGCTCGATTATTATTGGAAAGTTCAACGGGCCTGCTACATCAAGAAATGTATGGAAGCCGGTGTTTCAATTGCGTCGCTGGAGCCTATTTGGCAAGAACTCTCGAAATATCTCCCAGATCAACCGCCAGCAAAGTGAGACCAACCATGCCCCTCGAACCCCTGGCCATCGGCGTGTGCAGCTGGTCGCTGCAAGTCAAAAGCATTCCCGAGCTGAAACGGCTGCTCGACCGACTGCATCTCGACGTGGTGCAGATCGCTTGCGGCGACCCGCATCATGCTCCGTGGGAAGACGACGACCGCATGCCGGAGCTGGCCCGCGCCGCCGGCTTCCGCATGACCGGCGCCATGCTCGGCTTCCACGGCGAGGACTACACCACGCCGCAGACCATCAAGAAGACCGGCGGTTTCGGCGATCCCGAAACCCGGCCCGAACGCCTGGAACGATTCCAGTGGGCGCTCGACCGCACCCGCGCCCTCGGCCTGACCGATCTGATGCTGCATGCCGGCTTCCTGCCCGAACCGAGCGATCCCGACCGCAAGCCATTCCTTGAGACGCTCGGCAAAGTCAGCGCCCTGGCGCAGGCCAAGGGAGTGACCGTCTCTTTCGAGACCGGGCAGGAAACCGCCGACCTGCTCAAGCTCACGCTCGACGAACTGAAGTGCGCGAACCTGCGCGTGAACTTCGATCCCGCCAACATGCTGCTCTACGAAAAGGGCGACCCGATCCGCGCCGTGGAAATCCTGGGGCCGTACATCCGCAGCGTCCACGTCAAGGATGCCGTCATGACCAAGGTGCCCGGCACCTGGGGCGACGAGGTGCCGCTCGGCCAGGGTCAGGCCCACGTCGACAAGTTCGTGCAGACGCTGAAAAAGGTCGGCTACCAGGGGCCGCTGTGCATCGAGCGCGAAGTGGGCAACCAGGAACAGCGCATCGCCGACATCGCCCACGGCGTCAGCTACCTGAAGGAATGCCTGGCGAATTGATGTAGGTCAGGCTTTCCAGCCTGACCTTCCGCGAAACGTCAGGCTGGAGAGCCTGACCTACAAGAGCGGTTTTCATGCTCGACTTTTCCGGCAGATGGCAGACTAGCTTCGGCCCGATGGAGCTGACGCAGCACGGCAAGCGCGTCCAGGGCACCTACGTCTACATGGGCCACGAATGCACGCTGGACGGCAAGCTCGTCCACGACCGGCTCACCTTCACCTACCGGGAGCCGACCGTCGAGGGTCACGGCTGGTTCGAGATGCTGCGCCGGGGCCAAGCGTTCAGCGGACGCTTCACTCCGGACGGCAGCGACCAATCCGGTTCCTGGGAAGGCGAGCGCATCGGCTTCGACGGCCTGTGGAATTCTTCCTTCGGCTTGCTGCGGCTGGTCGAGGAAGGCGAGCACGTCCAGGGCTTCTATCCGGTCGGCGGCAGCTCGACCATCGACGGCAAGCTGACCGGCAACCGGCTGATCTTCTCCTACAAGGAACCCAAGGCGCGCGGCCGAGGGCGCTTCGAACTGGCGGCCGACGGCCTGAGCTTTCAGGGCGAATGGCGGCCACAGGGCGACAGCAGCTGGCGGCCCTGGACCGGCTTGCGGGTCCGCGCTCAGCCCAACCTCACCTGGCTGGTAGTGCTCGAAGCCCCTTGGCAGCGCTTTCTCTCGGATCAGGAATACAGTTTCGGCAACATGCTGCGCGAGTTCTTCGCCCGCGTGCCGGGCGTGGAAGTCCGCCATCGCTTCTTCAGCAATGAAGCCAGCCTGCGCAAGTGCTGCCGGGATGTGCTCTACATCGCCGAGCCGGTGGTGCTGGTGCTGGCGACCCATGCGCAGCCCGAAGGCGTGACCGTGGACGGGCAGACCATCAGCATCGCTTCCCTGGTGGATTCGCTGCGCTTCGCGGCCAACCTGCGGCTGCTGCACTTCTCGGCCTGCCTGCTGATGCAGGCACCCGAAGGAGTGGCGGCGCTGCAGCAGTTCGCCAACACCGCCCGGCTGCCGATCTCCGGCTACAAGACCAGCGTGGACTGGGGCGCCAGCGCCATCATCGAATTCACCTATCTGGATTTGATCCTGGGTCGCGGCCTGAATCCGTCGGAAGCAGCGGCCAATCTGAAAAAGCTGCTGCCCTTCGCCGGCGACAAGGGTTCGTCGGAGTCGGTCTATCCTCCAGCCGGGTTTCACCTCGTATTGCCGGCGGCGACCGTCACGGTTTGACAAAGTAGCCCGCCGCTCCGCGGCGGAACGAGCGGCGCAGCCGCGAGTATCCAGCCGGCGATAGGCCGCGCCGGCAGTTGCAAATCACCAGCGATCAGTCGAAATCTCTCCGCATGCCGTTTCGCGATCCCTGCGATTCAGTCTGTTGGTCGCTGGACATACCGCTCGCCGCTGGCGGGACACTCGCGGCTGCGCCGCTCGTTCCGCCGCGGAGCGGCGGGCTACTATCGCGACTGCGCCGCGGAGTGCAGTGAGTGGACCCCGTGAAGCTCCGGTGAATTCCCCTTTCCCGGCGTTGCAACTCCCTTCCCAGCCGGGCAGAATCAACCCGCTCTTTGCTCGCGCCGCTGCCAATGTCGTCAGCCGGCCGTTATATCCGTGGGGGTTTTGCGGCCTCTGGAGTCAGGAAGAACTTCCGCCCCACGCGAGGACCACCGGGCATGTCCGTTACCCTGTCGGCGAAAGATAAAGTCAGCGCCCGTCTGTTCAAGGCCGTACACAGTCGCAATCTGATTTACAATACTTGCTGGGAAGACCCCGCCCTGGATCGGGTCGCGCTCGATCTTCAGCCCGACGACCGCGTGCTGGTCATCACCAGCGCGGGCTGCAATGCCCTGGATTATATCCTGGCCGGCGCGGGCGAAGTCAATGCCGTCGATCTGAACCCGATCCAGAACGCCCTGCTGGAATTGAAAGCCGTCGGCATCCGGCAGCTGGACTATCCATCCTTCTTCGAGCTATTCGGGAGCGGGCGTTCCAGCCGGGCGCGGCTGATGTACTTCGACGCGCTGCGGGACGAGCTATCGCCGCCATCGCGCCGTTACTGGGACCGGCATGTGTCGATGTTCGAGGGCGGCGGCTGGCGGCAATCGTTCTACTATCGCGGCACCTCCGGCCTGCTGGCCAAGCTGGTGCTGACCAATGCCCAGACCTTCAAGCGGCTGCGTCGGCCCATCGAGGAATTGCTCGCGGCCCGCGACGTGGACGAGCAACGACAACTCTACGAAGAGCGCATCCGCGATGTACTCTGGACGCCGGCCTTGCGCTGGTTCCTGTCGCGCACCGCCACCATGAGCTTGATGGGCGTACCCGCACCGCAACGGCAGCAGATCATGATGCAGTATCCGGGCGGCGTCGGCCAGTTCATCCGCGACAGCTTCGAGGCGGTGATTACGCGCTTGCCCTTCGGCGACAATTATTTCTGGCGAGTCTACCTGCAAGGCGGCTACACACCGCGTTGTTGCCCCGAATACCTGAAGGTGGACAACTTCCACCGATTGAAAAACGGATTGCTGGACCGGCTCAACATTCGCACGGCCTCGGTGACGCGCTTCCTGCGCCAGACGCCGCCGGGCATCTCGAAGTTCGTCCTGCTCGATCACATGGACTGGATGAGCTCGCGCCAACCGGAAGCGCTGCGCGAAGAATGGCACGCGCTACTGGAGAATGCCCGGCCGGGCAGCCGAGTGATCTTCCGCAGCGCCGGGCTGAACACGGCGTTTGTGGATAGCGTGCGAATCCGCCGGCGCGGCCGGGAAACCGAGTTGGGCCGGCTCCTGCGCTACGACCGGCAGCTGGCCGACACGCTGCACGCCCGCGACCGGGTGCATACCTACGGCAGTTTCCACATTGCCGACATCCTCGAAGACGGAGATTGAACCGATGGCGCTCGCCGCCGATCTGCGCATCCTCTGGAAGGTGCTGCTGCCCGGCACCCGTGGCACGGATCACGCCGGGCGGCTCGAAGCGTTCTACGGGGCGCAGGCGAACGATTACGATGCCTATCGCCGTCGGCTGCTGCACGGACGGGAAGAGATGATGGCTGCCCTGCCCATCCAGCAAGGCGACCGACTGCTCGACCTGGGCGGCGGCACCGGCAGCAATCTCGAAGCGCTGGGCGAGCGCCGGCAACTCCTGCGAAGCGCGACGGTCGTCGATCTGTCGCCGTCGCTCCTGGGCATCGCGCGGGAACGGATTGCCCGCAACGAGTGGGATAACGTGGCTGCCGTGCAGGCCGATGCCACGACTTACGAACCGCCGGACGGGCCGGTGGACCTGGTCACGTTTTCGTATTCCTTGACGATGATCCCCGATTGGTTCCTGGCGCTCGACCGGGCACTGGCCAACCTGAAGCCGGGCGGCGCCATCGGCGTCGTCGATTTCTACGTCGCGCGGAAGTGGCCGGCGGAGGGGATGCGACGGCATTCGCGCTTTCAGCGGACGTGGTGGCCGGCGATGTTCGGCTGGGACAATGTCTTTCTGTCGCCGGACCATTTGCCATACTTGCGGGAGCGTTTCGAGAAGCTAAAGCTGGAAGAACGAACAGGGCGGATGCCTTACATGCTGGGGCTGAAAGCGCCGTATTACATGTTCGTGGGGAAGAAGCGGCCGGTGTAGGGTCCGCTGTGCGGACCATTGGAGTGGCCAGAGAAAGCAGGGTTCATGGTCCGCACAGCGGACCCTACGGCATTTGAGTAGGGTCCGCTGTGCGGACCATTAGACGGTTCATGGTCCGCACAGCGGACCCTACGGCA
>JAGVLI010000494.1 GCA_020054355.1 Planctomycetales bacterium
AGAACAGGAACGTCGGCCGCGCCCGGAACTCCGGCGAGGCCAGCACGCGCTTCAGCAGGTCGGCATGGACGACGTTATGAGCCTGATGGAGCCAGAGCGCCTCGAGCAGGTGGTGCTCGTGGTTCGGGTCTTTCGGATCGAGGGTCGTCAGCCATTTCTTCGTTGCGGCCAGCGTCTGGTCGCTGTCCCGGCCGCCCAGCTCGATGCGCGCCCGGTAGCGGACACGGTCCTCGGAGTGCTGCAGCACGTCGAGCAGCTTTTCGATGGGTTCGCCCGCGATCTTCGGCGATTGCGACAGCGGCCGACCTTCTTGAGTGATGCGATAAATCCGGCCATGCTCGCGGTCGCGGCTGGGGTCGCGCAGGTTATGCTGCATGTGGCCGATGATCGGGTTCTGCCAATCGAGGAAGTAAATCGCCCCGTCCGGGCCGACTTTCAGGTCCGAGGGGCGGAAGTTGGGATCGGAGGACGACAGCAGCGGTTCGACTTCCTTGGCCCCGAAACTGGCGCCTTTGTCTTCGAGCTTGTACTGCAAGATGCCCTGGAAACCGATGACGTTCGGCACCAGCAAGTTGCCCTGCATGGCGTCGGGGAAGTGCTTGCTGGAGAGGACTTCCATGCCGGGGCAAGGCCGGGTCCGCTGCTGGTAAACTTGCGGCGGCCGACCGTGCTTGTTCGGAAACTCCACATGCCCGGAGAACAGCGCTGCGTGGTAAGGGTTGGCCCCGGTGCCATCGACGACGATGTCCTGCCCCCAGCGGTCGAAGACGTGGCCGTGCGGGTTGGCGAAGCCGAAGCTGACATAGACGCCGAACTTCTGGGCGCGCGGCTCGTAGCGGAAGACGCCGGCATTCGCCAGGCGCACCGGCGGGCCATAGGGCGTTTCGGTCTGCGAATGATGGAAGGTGCCTTCCTGGAAGTACAGCGCGCCGCCCGGATCGAGGACGAAGCTGTTGGAGGTATGATGCGTATCCGCCGAGCAGAGGCCGTGGATCACGCGCTCGCGCAGGTCGGCCTTGCCGTCGCCGTTGGTGTCCTTCAGGAAGACGAGGTCCGGCGCCTGGGCGACCAGCACGCCGCCGTTCCATAGCTCGAAGCCGGTCGGGCAGTGCAGGTCATCGGCGAAGACGGTCTTCTTGTCGGCCTTGCCGTCGCCGTCGGTGTCTTCCAGGATGATGATCTTGTCGTTCATCGGCTCGGTGGGCTTCCAGTGCGGGTAGGTCGGCCAGACCGCGACCCAGAGCCGCCCTTGCGGATCGAAGGCCATCTGCACCGGGTTGGCCAGCTCCGGGAATTCCTTCTCGGAAGCAAAAAGGTTGACCTTCAGGCCCTGGGCGATCTTCATTTTCTGGATGGCTTCCTCGCCGCCGAGGAAGACGTGCTTGCCGCCGGGCAGCGAGCCGGGTCGGTTGGTCTTGACCGGGATGAACGGGGGCAAGTTGTTGTCAACCGCCTTGGCGGTGCCGCCCTGGGCGGTAGCCCAGACGACCTGGTCGCGGTTCGAGGTCATCACGTCGAGGACTTCCAGCTCGCGCTGCACGACCTCGTAGTTCGACTGGCCATCGGTGAACTTGAGGAAGGCGCGCTCGCCGTAGGTCGAATAGCCATCTACGGCCCGGTAACGGTTGAACCAGTAGAGGTTCTTGTCCACGACGGCCTGACGGACCTTTTCCAGCAGTTCCGGAGTGCGCTTCGCCTCGCCCTGGCCGGCAAACAGCGACTGGTCGATGGCTTGCGCGAGCTGGCGGTTGCCCTCGGCGTTCAGGTGGATGCCGTTGATCGTCAGCGGCTTGGCGGCCTTGGCGTACAGCTCCGTGGTGGGCTGGTAAAGGTCCACGAACGTCACCTTGTTCGCCCTGGCCACGTCGGCCATCGCCTTGGCGTATTGCTCGATGCGCGGATTATTCGCGCTGCCGTCGGGCAGGTTGCGGTCCTTGGTGTTCTCGTGGGCGATCGGTGAGAACAGCACCAACCGGGGCGCGCTCTTGCCGTTGAACTGCTGTTTCAGCGTGCCCTGCACGAAGCCTTCCAGGTCTTTCTTGAACTTGTCCAGCCCATCCGTACCGGCGAACGATTCGTTGTAGCCGAAGAAGGCGAAGATCACGTCGGCCTTGGTGTTGGTCAGCTCGAAGCGGTTCTCGCGCACCGCTTGCAGGTTCGTCAGCTTCTTCGGCTGTGGGACCGGCGCGGAGGCGGCCAGCCATTGCTCGGGCTTGCCAAAATCCATCGAGCGAAGGCGCAAGGTCAGCTCATCGCCGGAGAAGCCGAGATTGCGGACCACCAGCTGATGCTTGGGAAAACGGGTCTGGAGGTAGGCTTCCAGCCAGCCGTCGTGCTGCATACGGTCGGCCAGCGTGTTGCCGATCAGGCAGATATGATCGCCCTGACGGATTTCGAGGCCGGCGCCCGGCTTCGGCTCGTCGGCGGACCATAGCGCGACGCCGGCGGTCAGCACGAGCGTCAGGATCAGCAGCGCCCGCAGCGGGCGACGGTGGGAGAGCAGACCGTGTGAATCCATGATGGTTGGCCTCGGCGTTCAGGGTATATGCTAACGATCTCATGGCGAGCGTCGGGGCGTAAGCCCGACGTGGC
>JAGVLI010000819.1 GCA_020054355.1 Planctomycetales bacterium
AGGGGCACGAGGAGGTTTCGACGCTCATGGCAGTCCGCCCCTGCGAGGTTCAAATGCTTTGCTTCACAAGCCTGAAGCGCAAGCGAAGGAATCTATTCCTTCGCTTGCGCTTCAGGCTTGTGCCAGTCTTGTCCGGCAACTCATAGTATAAGATTCCTTTTGACCCTCGGCCCCGCGCCGGCGGTTCTTTCGGCGAGAAACCGCGTTCGAGCCATCCATTTCAAGGTGGAGCGGCGCGTCGCGGTTTGCGGTCCGTATTGACCGTTGAGGGCTTTGGCCCTTAGACTTACAGCGGGCGCGTTCACTCTGGGAGAGTGCCGGACCATTCCGGACCGCCAACCAGCGGAGGCTTTGTCAGCAATGTCCACCGATCAGACCATGGAAGCGGGCTTTCTGGAGAAGCTCGGCGATAAGCTGACGGCTTTTTCCGAGGGCGTCGCTGGTTTCCTCAACCGGCTGCTGGGTTCGAGCAACGAACGCTTCATCCGCAAGCTGGGCTACATCCGCGCCCGCGACGGCTCGTACACCGTGGTGCCCGGCTCGCTGCTGGCCCAGGTCAACGAGCTGGAACCCAAGATGCAGGCCCTCGACGCGGATGGCCTGCGCGGGCTGACGTTGAAGTTCCGCGAACGGCTGGCGAAGGGCGAGAGCCTGGAAGACGTGCTGCCGGAAGCCTTCGCCGCCTGCCGGGAAGCGGCCTTCCGCACCAAGAACATGCGGCACTTCGACACGCAAATCCTCGGCGGGGCCGTGCTGCATCGCGGCAACATCGCCGAAATGGTCACGGGTGAAGGCAAGACGCTGGTCGCCACGCTGCCGGCGTATCTGAACGCCCTGGAAGGCAAGGGCGTCCATATCATCACGGTCAACGACTATCTGGCGCGCCGCGACTGCGAATGGATGCTGCCCATCTACCGTGCCCTGGGCATCACCGCCGGCTTCATCCAGTCCGACATGGACCCGGTGGAGCGGCGCAAAGCCTACGATTGCGACATTACCTACGGCACCAACAGCGAATTCGGCTTCGACTACCTGCGCGACAACATGAAGCCGGCCCGCTGGGGCGACGGCCACTATCCGCCCTGGCACCAGCAGTGCCAGAAGGAGCTGAACTTCGCGATCATCGACGAGGTGGACAACATCCTCATCGACGAGGCGCGGACGCCGTTGATCATTTCCGGCCAGGCATTCGGCGACCTGAAACGCTTCTCCCGCGCCAACGACATCGCGCTGCAGCTCGGCGAGTTGCAAAAACAGCATCCCGGCCGCTATTTCGAGATCAAGGAAAAGGAACACACCTGCCATCTGACGGACGAGGGCATCCGCGAGGCCGAGAAGCTGGCCGGCGTCGAGAGCTTCTACACGGCCGGCAACATGGAATGGCCGCACTTGATCGACAACTCGCTCAAGGCCCACCATCTCTACAAACGCGACAAGCAATACGCGGTGATGCGCCACCCCGAAACCAACGAGATGAGCATCATCATCATCGACGAGTTCACCGGCCGTTTGATGGTCGGCCGGCAGTGGTCGGACGGGTTGCATCAAGCGGTGGAAGCCAAGCATGCCAAGGATGGAGTGCAGATCAAGCAGGAAACCCAGACGCTGGCGACCATCACCATCCAGAACTTCTTCAAGCTCTACAAGAAGCTGGCGGGCATGACCGGCACCGCCATGACGGAGGCCAACGAATTCTGGAAGATCTACAAGCTCGACGTGATCGCGGTGCCGACCAACAAGCCGCTGATCCGCAAGAACTACCAGGACGTGATCTTCCGCACCGAGAAGGAAAAATGGAAAGCGGTCATCGACGAGGTCGTCGAGGTCAACCAGGAAGGCCGGCCGATGCTGATCGGCACGGTGGACGTGGATAAATCGCTCAAGCTGAGCGACATGCTCAAGCGCCGGGGCATCAAGCACGAGCTGCTGAACGCCCTGCCGGAACATGCCGCCCGCGAGGCGGAAATCGTGGCGCAGGCCGGGCGCATCGGCGCTGTCACCATCGCCACCAACATGGCCGGCCGCGGCACCGACATCATCCTGGGCGGCAACCCGGAAACCCTGGCCTGGGCGCGGCTCAAGGACAAGTACGCCACCCGCCTCGACGTGCCCGAGGACGAGTGGAAGTCGCTGGTGGACGAGATCGAGCAGAAAGAGAAGATGAAGGAAGAAGGCCGGAAGGTGGCCAAACTGGGCGGCATGCACATCATCGGCACCGAGCGCCACGAAGCCCGCCGCATCGACAATCAGCTGCGCGGCCGTGCGGGCCGGCAGGGCGATCCCGGTTCGGGCCGCTTCTACCTCTGCCTCGAAGACGACCTGATGCGCATCTTCGGCGGCGAGTGGGTCAAGAACGTGCTGACCCGCCTGGGCATGGAAGACGGGCAGGCCATCGAAAGCCGGATGGTGTCGCGCCGCATCCAGGCCGCCCAGAAGAAGCGCGAGGAGTACAACTTCGACATCCGCAAGAACCTCCTCGAATACGACGAGGTCATGGACCATCAGCGGAAGGAAATCTACGGCTATCGGCAGAAGATCCTCAACGGCTCCAACTGCAAGCTGCTGCTGCTCGACATGATCGAGTCCCAGATCGGCCAGGCGGTCGATCGCTTCCTGGACGACGCCTACGGCCCATCGAGCTTCGCCGAGTTCGCCGCCAACCGGCTGGGCGTGGAATTCGACGCCGCCGATTTCACCCGCAGCAGCTTCGACGAGGCCGACCGCACCGCCCGCGACAAGGCCAGCAAGATGATTCCGACGCAGATTCAGGAAGGCTTGGACGAAAACCTGAGCGAGGACGAGGACGCCAAGGACTGGAACTGGCAGGCGATGGCCGATGCGGTCAACCGCCGCTGGGGGCTGAAGTTCAACGACCGCGAGCTGAAGAAGATCGGCCGGGACAACCTGGCCGGCAAGCTCATCGAGGCCGCCGAGAAGGCGCTGGCCGCCAACGACCTGTCCGCCGGCAAGGTTTACCTGCAGCCCGATTGGGGCCGGCAATCGCTGGCGGATTGGGTCCGGCTCAAGTTCAGCGTGACGGTGAACGTCGAGGAGTTGGCCAAAAAGAATGAAGCCGCCATCAAGGATTTGCTCTGCGACCAGGTGCTGGACGTTTATCGGCAGAAGGAGATCGAACTGCCGGTGAAGGCAGGCATGGCCCGCTTCATGAGCGAGCAGAAGCCGCAGATGGGCACGATGCAGCAGCGCTACGACCGCGAAGGGCTGTATCACTGGTCCAAGCAGCGCTTCGGCGCGGCGGCGGCATCGCTGACCGAGGACGAGTTCCGCACGCAATCGCGCAACAAGCTGCAAGAGCGGCTGATCGAAGTCAGCAAGCAGTTCTTCCCGAAAGTCCGCCAGGAAGAGATCGACGTGAAGCTGGAAGACGCCTTCCAGGGCACCCGGCTTTCCGAGCCGGGCGATGCCAAAGAACTCGCGGACTGGGCAAAGAGCGCCCTGGAGATCGAAGTAGACCACGGCGACCTGACCGGCGTTACCCGCGAGCAGGCCCGCCAGGTGCTGTGGAATGCCTTCGACGCCCGCTATCGCCCCGAGATGCGCGGCGTGGAGCGCGGCTTGCTGCTCAATCGCGTCGATCTGGCCTGGAAGAACCATCTCTACACGATGGACCACCTCCGCGCCGGCATCGGCCTGATGGGCTATGCCCAGGTCGATCCGAAGACCGAGTACAAGCGCGAGGGCATGAAGGAATTCCGGGCGATGCAGGAGAGCTTGCAGGACAAGGTGACGGACGCCATCTTCCGGCTGGAAGAGGAAGTCGATTTCCAGGAATCGGTCTGGGCGATCCAGGCGGCCGAGCACAAGACCTACCAGGCGCCCGCGGCCGGCTCCATGCGCTCCGAGCAGGACGCCGCCATCGCCAGCAGCGGCAAGGGCGAAAAGAAGCTGGAGCCGATTCGCAATCGCGGCGAACGGGTCGGCCGCAACGACCCGTGTACCTGCGGCAGCGGCAAGAAATACAAGAATTGCTGTATGGGTAAAGCCGCCGCCGGTTAGTCAGGTTCGTTTAGCCGCGAGCCGGAGGCGAGCACTGCGCCGCAGCGCTCGCCTGTCGGCTCGCGGCTAGACTTTGCTTTTCTACTCATGGGAAGGGATGCCCATGCCATATCTACTGAACGCGCTGTATCTTTGCGCGCTGGTCATTTTGTCTCCGTGGCTGGTCTACAAGTCTCTGACCACCGGCAAATATCGACGCGGCATGTGGTGCAAGCTCACGGGAGCTGTTGACACCACTCACCACTCACCACTCACCACTCACCGCATCTGGTTTCACGGCGTCAGCGTCGGCGAAATCCACCTCTTACGGCAGGTCGTGGCGCGGTATCGGCAACGGCATCCCGACTCGCAAGTCGTCATCTCCACCACCACCGATACGGGCTTCGAGGAAGCGCGGAAGCACTTTTCGGACTTGCCCATCATCTACTGGCCGTTCGATTTTTCCTGGACCGTCGAGCGGGCCTTGCGCGACATCGCGCCGAGCCTGGTCGTGCTCGCCGAAGGGGAAATCTGGCCAAACTTCCTGATGGCCGCGAAACGACGCGGCGTGCCGGTCGCGGTGATTAATGGCCGCATGAGTCCGCGCAGCCTGGCACGCTACCAGTGGCTGGCGCCGCTGGTGCGGCCGTTGTTCCAACAGGTCGATTTGCTGGCGATGCAGACCGAGCGCTACGCCGCCGGCGTTCGGCAACTGGGTGCTGCCGACGAGCGGGTTGCCGTGACCGGCAACGTCAAGTTCGATGGTGTCAACAGCGAGCGGACGAACCCGAAGACGCTGGAACTCGGCCGAGTGCTGGACGTGCGATCCGGCGATCTCATCTGGATTGCCGGCAGCACCCAGGCGCCGGAAGAGGAAATCGCCCTCGACATCTATCGTCGGGCGAAGGTCGAGCATCCCGGGCTACGACTGATCCTCGTGCCCCGGCAGCGCGACCGCTTCGACGAGGTCGCGAAGTTGTTGGACCGCAGCGGGCTGCCTTATCTGCGCCGCTCGCGGCTCGAACCGCGCACCCCCGCGCTGGGCCTGCGCTCCG
>JAGVLI010000393.1 GCA_020054355.1 Planctomycetales bacterium
GACGGACACCGAAGGGCTGCGCCGCTCCTTTGGCGCATGGTCGGACGATGTCGCGGAATTGGACGAGTATCTCGCTTGGAATCGACAGCAGCGCCAGCAGGACCGTCGGGGAATTGACGAGTGAGTTTTCTGCTGGACACCAAACTTAGGGACGTTCGCCCCTGATGCGACGCAGCGCCGTGGCCGCGTCTTCGCGAAGCTCTTCGTTTTCAAGTGCTTTTTCGATCACTGGCACTGCGGTTGATGCTGGTGGCCCAATCTGGCCCAGGGCGCGAATGGCGCGGCCGCGCACCATCCGATCCCTGTCGTTTTCGACTGTTGCTGTCAAGGCTGGGATCGCGCTGGAGGCGTCGGCGCCTTTGTAGCTGATCCGTTCCAGGCTCCATGCAGCGCCGTCGCGGGCAAACGGGTCGGGGTTCTTCAGCAACTCGCACAAGGCGGGGACCGACAACGGAGCTGATTGGGGAATTTCCGATAGGGCATGGGCCGCATCCCAGCGGACCATTTTCTCGGGGTCCTTGAGTAGTTCCAGCAGGCGGGGCACGGCATCGGCGGCCGCAGGACCGATTTTTCCCAGCGCCTGGGCAGTGCTTTCCCGGACGCGCCAGTCGGGATCTTTCGACGCGACGATCAAAGCCGGTACGCCGACCGCAGTTGGGCTGGATACAAACCCCAAGACTCGTGCAGCCGTCATGCGGACATGTGGGTCCTTGTCGCCCAGTGCGTCAATCATGGCCGGGACGGTCTCCGCCGCAACTGGATCGCCCTGGAAAAGCAGACCGGCAGACCTGGCCCGGATGTTGGGATCGGGGCTATGTATTGAGCGAATTAGCCCAGCGATTTCGCCAGGGAGGCGCGCCGACCGCGAACCTCGATGTTCCAACGCTCGCAAAGCCCGGCGGCATTCCGAAGTATCGCCCTCTTGGAGAATCACGATCCAGTCCGCGTAGCTGGTGCCTTCAAAATAGGTATGGGACCGCCACCCGCTGAATAAGAGAGCGAGCAGGCAGACCAGTGCAACACTCGCCAGGACGCGGACGGCATTGCGCTTTTTCATGGGAACTTCCTCGCGTACGGAATCGGCCACAGACCGAAGCTCACAGGGGCGCATACCCGTAGTCCAAGTTGAACAGCAGCAGCAGGGCATTGCTGAGCAGGGCTGCCCAAACGAAACGGCCTCTCTGCCCCAAGTGCCAGCGAGCCCACGCGGCCAGAATGAGTCCTAGGCCAAACAGCAGGTATCCGCACCTGCGCAGATTCTTGCCGAAATCTAGCCGGGCGGTGTTGGCGGCCGCTTCTTTTGCCATGTCTTCAAGGAACTCTGGAGTTGGCTGGGGAACCGCACTATCCACCACGAAGGGTTTGGGCCACACGTCTTTCCAGCTGTATGGAAAAATCAACATTTGGATCAGGCACACCGTCAGGCCAATCATGGCAAAGCACAGCGAGGCAACGACCGAGCGTGGCACGGTGGCTTCGAGTTCGCCGGGCGGTTTTGTGTCGCTCATGGGCGTTCCCCGGTTGCGTTCGGTGAATGCTGCCAGCGCTCTAGCATACCGCAACGTGCCGGGTCACAGCCGTCGCTGTCGTCAAATTTACCCAATGGCCAGCTCCTGACCGTCAGCGTCGAGCGTCGGCAAGGATGGGTGGGCTGGTTCAGCGCGGGATGGGCATTCCCCCCGTCCGTCGTTCAAAGCCCCAGGAGAATCCGCAGCCGGTCCTCGACGGCTTGCAGCGTCAGCGGCTGGACCGTGCCCAGTCGTTTGTGCAGACGCTGCTTGGAAACGGAGCGTACGTCCTCGCACTTGATGAAGCTCGGCAATGTCAGCCCGCCTTCGGGCGGCCGAACCGGGACGTGCGAGCGCACGCCTTTCGCCCTGGAAGTAATCGGCAGGACGATGACCAGGTCCGCGCCGCTCTGGTTGAAGGGGTCCACGGATGCGACCAGGCCCGGCCGGGCACCGGCCTGTTCCCGGCCGCGCGTCTTGCCGAAATCGAGGAGCCAGACTTCGCCGCGGGCGGGGGTCTTCATGGTTTTTTCCGGGAAGAGCGCGATTTCGCCGTGCCGTTGGGAACTGCATCGTCCGCGAGATCGTCGAGCAGCGCGGCGTCCCAAACGGCGCGTTCGCTTTCCTCTTCTTCCCAGGCGGCCGGGTCGGCGCGCAGGGCGGCAAAGTCGGCGGCGAGTCCTTCCAGAAAGCACTGGCGGCGGTAAGCCTCCAGCGCCTCGTCCAGCACGGCCTGCATGGTCTGGCCGGAATGGGCCGCCAGTTCCTGAAGCAGCTGATGCGAGGTCGCACTGATGCGGACGGTCAAACTGGCCATGGTGGTGTTCCTCTTCTGTATACCAGGCAGTTTACAAACCAGTACACCAACTTGTGAAGGCCGAATCAGTTCTTGTTGAGTACGAGGTCCACGACCCAGCAGCCGCGAACATGCTCCCCCGGCTGCCGGCAGTGGTTCAGGATTTCTTCATTCGTGCAGCCGGCGTCTTCGAGAGCATCAGCGAGGATGGGCAGGCGGTCGAAGGCACGCTCGTTATAAATGGCGGTGGCAAGCGAAACCATCGTGGCGGTCAACCAAGAGCGCTCGGGGGTCACGGGGCGGAAAGGGTTGCCGACAATGTCGCGGAGCATAGTCCACCGCAATCTCAGTCCGGCCAAGTAAAGTGTGTCGTCGTCCGCTCCAAAGTGCGCCATCGAATACCAAAGACTCTGATCTGCTGCCAGGACCACATCGGCTGTGGCAATGTTTGCGGCTGCTGATCGCACCCAATTCATGTCACCAACTCTTTGTTCGCCCTTGGCTAAATCGAGCAAATTATGCTCGGTTGTCGCCAAGTCCTCGTCGGTCGCGAGTCCCTCTGCATGTCGTTCAGCCGTCACAATGGCGAGGCAACTTCGTTCATCGGCAAGCAAGTGTTGAATCAGATAGCCGCATGCAACAGCAAATAGCCGGAGTTTGCGGTTACTGGTCACGCTATATGCGAATTTCAGCGCTTGATCGGTCAGTAGCCATTCTTCGGGCGGAGTGTCTGATAGCCACTCTTGCTCCGTCATGGGCGTTCCCCCAGCGTCCCCTTTACTTCGCTGCGTTCAAGCGTTTGGCCGGCGTCACCGCCGTGAACAGCACCGTCTTCTTGTCCGCCGCGATCAGTTCGGCGCGCACCGCCATGTCGTAGGGCAGCGACGGCAGGTCGGTCGGTATCAGCAGCTTCAGGTCCGACACTTGCTCCGGGGTCTTCTCGTCGGTCAGCTGCGGCATGCCTTCGAGACGCAGCGCCCGGTTGAGGTCATCCTTGTTGTCCTTGCCCTTGGGCACGACCTGACTGGTGACCAAAGACAGGCGGATCGGCCCCTTGGCCTCGGCCAGCCGGACCACTTTCACTTTCACCGGGACATTGCCGCCAATCGGCAGGCCCGCAGGCTCGGCGTCCCAGGTGATGCCGATGATTCCCGGCTCCGTGATGGCCACGGCTAGCTCACCGCGCACCCAGGGCTGGACCTTGCTGAATGGCGTTTCCGGCAGCAACGCGACCCGCTGCAACGCCACTCCCGGATCGGTGCTGGCACCGATGATTTGCACCACTCCCTGCGCCAGTTTCGCGCCTTCGGGCGCGGCGAAGGAAAGCAGGGTCTCCGTCGCTCCGGCGGAAATCTCGTCGCCGGAAACGACCGTGCCTTCGGGCAAGCCCGTCAGCGTCAGCTTGATCGGGCCGACGTAGCCCGAGCGGGTCGCCCGGACGCGCACCAGGGCCGCGCCGTTCCGTGGCAGATGCGGGCGGTCGTCCAGCAGTGCCAGGCTGAAATCGGGCTGGCCGGCGGGCGTGACCGCGAGACGATACACATAGTTCGCGCCGCCCCGGCCGTGCAGGTCGGAAACGCTCGCCACCAGCGCGGTGACGCCTTCGGGCACCGTGAACTCCAGTCCCGGATCGAGCGTGCCCGGCTGATCGTCGCCGCGCATCAGCTGGGCTCCCGCTTCATTGCGC
>JAGVLI010001078.1 GCA_020054355.1 Planctomycetales bacterium
CGCCAGACCGTCGCCGAGCTGGATCGCTATATCGTCGGGCAGAACGCGGCCAAGCGGGCGGTGGCCGTCGCCATCCGCAACCGCTGGCGCAGGCAGCAGCTGCCGGCCGACATGCGCAAGGACGTGACGCCCAAGAACATTATCATGATCGGCCCGACCGGCGTTGGTAAGACCGAGATCGCGCGCCGCCTGGCCCAGCTGGTCGGCGCGCCGTTCATCAAGGTGGAAGCCACCAAGTACACCGAGATCGGTTACGTCGGTCGGGACGTGGAGAGCATGATCCGCGACCTGACCGAGACTGCGGTCAGCATGATGAAGCAAGAACAGCGCGCCGTCGTCGAGAAGGAAGCGAAGCTGCGCGTCGCCGAACGGCTGATCGACCTGCTGATCCCGCAGTCGGGCAGCTGGGAAGCGGAAGAAGGCGAGGCGACCGAACGACGCAAGCGGACGCGGGAGAAGATGAAGGCCCGCCTGGAAGCCGGCGAGCTGGAGGACCGTCCAGTCGAGCTGAATATCGAGCAGAAAGCCGTGCCGGTGCAGATTTTCTCGAACCTCGGCATGGAGCACATGGACGTGGATTTCCAGAACATGTTCGAGAAGATCATGCCAAAAAAGGCGCAGCAACGGCAGGTGCCGGTCAAGGAAGCGCGCCGCATCCTGCTGGAACTGGAAACGGAGGCGCTGATCGACCAGCAAGTCGTGGCGGAGAAGGCGGTCGCCCTGGTGGAAAACGAAGGCATTGTCTTCCTGGACGAACTCGACAAGATTTGCGGGCCGCAAGCGGGCCACGGTCCCGACGTGTCGCGCCAGGGGGTGCAGCGCGACCTGCTGCCGGTGGTCGAGGGCACCACGGTCAACACCCGCTATGGCGCGGTCAAGACCGACCACATCCTGTTCATCGCCGCGGGGGCGTTCCACCAGTCGAAGCCCGCCGACCTGATGCCGGAACTGCAAGGCCGGTTCCCGATCCGCGTCGAGCTGACCGATCTGAACCGCGACGACTTTCTGCGCATTCTGACCGAACCGAAGCACGCGCTGACCAAGCAGTACGCCGAGCTGCTCGGCACGGAACAGGTGGCGCTGAACTTTACTCCCGACGGCATCGAGGCCATCGCCGATATTGCCTTCGAGGTGAACCGAACCACACAGAACATCGGCGCGCGGCGGCTGCACACGATCCTGGAGCGCGTGGTGGAGGAAATCAGCTTCGAGGCGCCGGACCTGGAGAAGAAGCAGGTGCAGATCGACGGCAACTACGTGCGCGGCCGGCTCAATGAGATTTTACAGAAGGAAGACTTGAGCAAGTTCATTCTTTAACGATTGCAGCTGCCGTTACGTTTGGGAAAACGGAAAAAAACGGGCGGCTTGCGACAACCGACCTTCCGACTCTTGGCGCGGATGGGCATGATGGTCGTGATGCGACCCTGGTGGTCCCCAGTCGGCCCATTTGCAATGGAGACGCCCATGAGCCTGTGGTCTTGGATCAAGAGTCTGTTTGGCGGCCGCAAGCAGCCCGAACGTCCCCTCATATCGGTCGTCCTGTTGCTGCGCGAACCGCGTTACTTGAACGAGGAGATACTGCGCGTCGCGGTGCGCAACGCCCTGGAAGTGGATCTCAGCGATCGGGGGCCGGAGAGCACCGAGTTCATCGTCGGTGGGGAGGATATGCCGACGAACTTCGTCAATCTTCGGGACCGGGCCTTGCTGGTCCACAATTTTCCCAGGCCGTACATGGAAAATGCCGCGGCGACCGCGGAGCAGGTGCCCGAGTTGCGGCTGCGGCGAGCGATCGCGGACCATGGCGGCTGGCTGTCGGTGGATTGGCTCAATGGTCCGGAAGATGAAGATCCGTACCGCACGCTGGGCAAGCTGGCCGCCGAGTTGCTGGATGAGGACTGCTTGGGAATTTTCCTGCCGCAATTCAATCGCCTCTACCCCTGCGAGCCAGGCCAGGAAGAACTGCTGCGAAACCCCGAACCCTTGAAGTCACTCCAGGCTCACGCCCTGGTTCCCATCATGGAAGTGCCCGAGGGTGACGCGGACATGGCGGCGGCGCAGGCCGAGGCCCGCCGACGCTGGCCCGAGTTCGTCGGTGCCTTCGAGCGACGCCAAGCCGAACAGACCTTTGCGGTCAAAGCTCCGTTCCGCGAAGGGGAAAACGTGGAATTCATGTGGGTGAAGGTCAGTTCGCTCGAAAATGACACCATCTATGGCGTGCTGGACAACGACCCCATGTCCCTTCGGAAAATCCGCGCCGGCAGCCGGGTTACGGTGCCGGCGAGCGACCTGAACGATTGGCTCTGGACGGACAGTGCAGGCATGGTAGGCGGCTTCACCATTCCGACAGTGATGAAGTCGTCGAAGGCCGCACCACCGGATTGACGATGACCGTCTTGCACCTCCGAGAGTCAGTCCGGAACGAGCGAAGAGCCTGCCGCGATCCTGGCAAGCGGCGGTGCGATGACACCAGACCAGCGGAGGGGAGAGTGGTTTGGCTGAATGAGCCAAATCACTGGGAAAAGCGTTTCACTGAGCCAAATGACTTGGCTTGGTACAGTGCCCACCTGCTCGGCCAGCTTCATCGGACCGCCGAATGGGACGGATTGGGTATGTGTCCAAGGAAGAGGATGCCAGGCCCACCCCGCCAGTTCCGTCCAGCAGAGCCTACTGCGACGAAGATTCCCCCGTCTGCGTCGAAGCGGTCGCCTCGGCGATGTAGGCCACCAGGCTGAGAATCGTGCCGAGTTGACTCAGGCGCATCCCGTAGCGGTCGAGGAAATCGCCCAAGGCGAACTCGTTGTCCAATGCCTCGGCGCCGTGTTCGCGGAAATGGGCCGCCAGGTCGGTAATCATCTGTCCGTAGGACCGCTCCAGGATCGGCAGCGCGTACTTGCAGGCGTCGGGCAGTTCGGGAAATTCCTGCTGCCAGCGGTTCAGGTACGAGCGCCAGCGCGCACCCATGTCGTGGGCCTGGGCGGCCGACTTCTGCAGGTTGAGCTGCTCGCGCTGCACTTCGAGCAACTGGCGCAGCAACTCCGTCGTTTCCGACCCGCTGGCGCTCTTGGGAGGCGCATCCGCTTGCTGGCTGGGGGTAACCACGAATTGAAATGTCATAACCGCCTCGGAGTTTGCCGGCGCTGCCTCCATTCCGGGCGTCTGTTATATCACCCTTTTTGCCCCGGCGGAAGGGCCGAAGCGGCGAACCGCAGGCAAAAGTAGGCCCAGCCTGGCGGATTCTTGATCGGTGTTAAGATTTCTGTTCCAGTCAAAATCGCTGGCCTTCTCAGAGAGCGCAAGATTGACAAATCCCAGGATTTGGGCTAAGGTGCAAAATTGATTGATCGCTAATGATCGCATGCACAGCAGCCTGACTCGCACAGGAAATTGACCCGCTGGCATGCGTTCAGCGCAAGACGAGTCAACACAACGTGAGGTGAATCCGCGCCGAGCGGCGCTGCGTTCTACCCAGGTGACGCGGGCGATTCCCCCTACGGTCCGCCTTCGCCATGTCGGGTGTGAGATGTCGAGAAGCTGCTCGCTCAGAATTCCGGACCGGTCTCAGGGATCGAGACGGCCAGGGTTGCTGAAAGCGGTTCGCCCGTGAACTCGATCTGAATCTCCATCGCCAGGTAGCCCGTTATGACTTTGACCAGCGTTGCCGAATTGATCGACATGCTGCGAGAACGGAATCTCCTGCAGCCCGGGCAACAGCAATTATTGACGCCCGACGTCGAGGCCGAGTACCCCGACGCCCGCGCCGCCGTCGAGATGATGGTCCGCCGGAAATGGCTCACTGGCTATCAGGCGGAGAAGTTGCTCGCCGAGGAAGTCGATAGCCTGGTGCTGGGGCCATATATCCTGCTGGAGCCGATCGGCGAAGGCGGCATGGGGCAGGTGTTCAAGGCCCGTCACAAACTGCTCGACCGCATCGTCGGCCTCAAGCTGATCCGCGAAGACCGCCTGAACAAGGATCCCGAAGCGGTGCGCCGTTTCCAGCGCGAAGCCCGCGCCGCCGCGCAGCTATCGCATCCCAACGTCGTCATGGTCTACGACGCGGACCGTGCCGGCGAAACCTGGTATATCGCGATGGAGTACGTGGACGGCGTCGATTTGTCCCAGCTGGTCCGCGAATCCGGCCCTCTGCCCGTGGCCCAGGCATGCGACTTTATTGCCCAGGCGGCCCTGGGCTTGCAGCACGCTCACGAACGCTCGATGGTGCATCGGGACATCAAGCCGTCAAACCTGCTGGTCGCCGGCATGCCGAACCGGCGGCCGAAGGCTGGCCGC
>JAGVLI010000805.1 GCA_020054355.1 Planctomycetales bacterium
CAGGGCGCGGTGGTCCGCACAGCGGACCCTACAATATTCCGTAGGGTCCGCTGTGCGGACCGAGCACCGTCGCTACACTCGGTTGCGAACTGCTCTAGCCCCCGGAGGGAGAAGACATGAACCGTCTCCGGCCCATTCATTCGTTTCTGGCAGCCACCGTCTTGCTGGCGGCCGTTTTGGCGGTGCTTCGTCCATGGAGCAGCAAGTCAGCCGCTCACGATCACACGGCAGCGTCCGGCAGCCACCCGAACCCGCCGCCAGCCAAGATGCTGCCGCCAGCGGCGAATCTGCGCATCCACGTAGGGACCAGCCAGGTCAAGGGGGAGGCGCTACTCGATGCCGCGGCCAGCGCGTGGGACCAGGCCGTGCCCACCGCCGTCATCCTGAACCGGACGCCGCGCCTCTACCAGACCGAGTCCGAACAGAAACGGCCTATCCCCGCCTGTCAGGTGCGGGCGCTGCGGAGCGGCGGCAAGCTCTGGCTGCGCTTGCAATGGGACGATTCGACCAAGAACGCTCCCGAGGCCCCGACGGCGCGGAAGGGCGACGGCGGCGAGTTGCTGTACAAACGGCCGACCGGTGAGACCGCTGCCTTCGCCGACGCGGCAGCGGTCATGGTCCCCGACCGCTGGACCGGCCCCGCTTTTCCCTCTCTGCTCTTGGGCGACAAGCAATCCCCGGCCTGCCTCTATTACTGGAGCGCCTCGCGCAGCGCCCGGGTGATGACCGCCGCCGGACGGGCCACGCCCCAGCCGACCGGGCAGACGATCCCGCACCGCGCCCGTCATGAGAACGGCCAGTGGGTTGTGACCATCGAACTGGCCGACCAGCCGGACGGCTATCCGGCCGCCTTCGCTGTCTGGGACGGAGAGTTCGCCGACCGCGACGGGCTTAAGTTCTTCTCGGTCTGGCACGTGCTGACGAAAAAGGACGACGTGAAATGAACGCGATCGCAGAGGCCGTGGGGCACGATGTCGTCGAGGCCCGCCTAGCCGTCTACCGCTTCCTGACAGCCGCCCTCGACAAGCCGACGGCCGACCAACACGAGTGGTTCTCCAGTCCCAGCTTCCTGGCGTCCCTGGAGCAAGTTTGCGCGACTTTCGGCGTGCCGGCGCCGGCGGGCGAGTTGGCCGCAGCCGACCCCGCCGACCACGAGGCCCGCTACATCGCCTGCTTCGAGGTGGGCCTGCCGACGCCCCCGGTCGTCCTCCTGGCGAGCCACTACAACCGGCGGGAACCGGTGACGGCGGTCATCCACGAGCACATCCTGTTCTACCACCGCTTCGGCGCCAGCCTCTCGGCCAGCAACCGCGAGCCGGCCGACCACCTGCTGAGCGAGCTGGCCTTTCTGCTCCATCTCGATGAGCTGTTCCTGAAAGGGATGCCAGCCGATTCGCTCCTGCGGGCACGCCGGGATTTCCTGCAACGCCAGGTGACCCGCTGGCCGGCCAAGGCCGCCGCCGATGCGGAGGAGAAGGGCCTGCCGACCCTCTATCGCACGCTGCTGGCAATCCTGGTCGTTGCCGTTGCGGAGGACTTGCGGCTTACCGAAGCCGCCCTGGCTCAATGGAGGAAAGGAAGGCCATGAACCAGACCCCGACCATGCCCCGGAGCGACTTCGACCAACTCCTGACGCAGCACCAGGAACTGATTCGCCTGGCGAACGACCTGGAGTACCAAACCTACCGCCTGGGCGAACAGGCTGAACCGGGCCCCGTGAGCGACTGCCAGCAGGCGGCCGGCGCGCTGATCGGCCTGCTCAGAACTGTCCTTTTCCGCCATGACCAGCAGGTGCTCCCGGTGCCGGAGGCGTTGACTGGTGCCCCTGCGGCCGAGTGAATCATCAGCATACCCACGCAGCGTGACGGCAGATTGAAGGTACGGTCATCGTGAATTCCTGCGGCCAACGATGTGCATCATCCCCCAGAGCCATCCTGCCCGGAAGCGGCTTCCACTCCTGGCAACATGCTCGCCTCCCTGCGGGCCGAAGGGCGCCGGACGCGGAGGCGGGAGAGGCCAGGCCGCAAGCCCAGCCCTTCTCCGCCGACTAATCCTCTTCGCCAATGTCTCCGCAGCACGCTTCCATGACCAGCAAGTTCTCGCTGGCTTCATGGCCACGGACCAGTTTCACCCACTGGCGGACATGCTCGCACACCTCGGCGGAGATCGGAGCGCCGGGGGACGCGACCGCGGCATTGCCGATGAGTTCCTCAACGCTGCGGCCAATATGGTGGTGTTCGGCCAACAGCCCCTCCGTCCGGCGATGCAGATGCGGGGCATGTGCCAGGACATGATTCATGTACCCGCCTTTTTCCTCGAAGAGAAAATGACGATGCAAGGCCGCGCGGACCGCGCGCAGGGTCTCGAGCAGCACGCCGACCGCGGAAACGGTGCTGCCCGCGGTCATCGTTTCGAGTTCCTCCAGCTGCTGGAGCAGCGAGGCATGCTCGTGGCCAAGTTCTTCCGCGAACGACGTCGCCGTTTCGTGCATGATGACCCTCCTCTTCAGGCATTCATGGAATGGGACTTCCGGGCCAGTTCATTCCCCAGCCCCTTCGTCCACTCCCACTCCCAGTTGCGGTAAGGGGACCTTGTGCTGCAGGCACAGCTCCAGCGTGACATGTTTCAGCAGCGACTCGAATGTCTTGGCCTGCTCCCGGGTCAGTTCCTCGACCAACAGCGCCAGGGCAACGATGCCGTGGCGCGCCAGGGCCGCCTGGCTCTGACCGACTTTGATGTAGCGGTGGAGCTTGTGGGTTTTCGGCAGTCGCTGGAGCCGTTGCAGGACCTGGTCTCTGCCCAATTGCACTCCTGCCATCGCGAGGACTTCCTGAAACACTTCGGCGTACTTCTTGAAATAGCGCTCGTCTAGCTCCTTGGGCAGCAAGTCCATGCCCATGGGGAGCTTGAGCAGCCGGTCCATCACGACGTGCATGATGTCTCCCTGGAGGACGAAGCCGTGCTGCGGGGCAATGACCTTGACGGCCGGGCGCAAAGCCTGGATCTGGCGAATGGCAAAAGCGACGGCCAGCCGACTCGGCATGTAGATTTGGTGGAACTGCGCGATCCCCGGCCAGTCGGCCTCTTCGCCGTAGAGTTGCACACGACCGGGCTTGTTCAAGCCGCCGAACAGGTCGCCCGTGAACAGCACCTGGTTCTCCGGGTCGTAGTAGGCCACCGCTCCCCGGAAATGACAGAATGGAGTGGGCAAGAGCTGAATGCGATGCCCGTTCGCCAGCTTCAGCGTTTCCTCCCCCACCTTGTTCGTGTAGTACATCCTCTTTGGCCGAAGATTGAGATGGCGCACGAGTCGCCAGGTATCTTCCGACGTCAGGCCGGCCAGGTTGGGGTTTTCCCGGGTCAGGAACGTCAAGTTGCCGACCACATCCGGGTCCTGGTGATTGATGCTGAACAGGCGGATCGCGGTGAGGTCGCCCACATGGGCTTTCAGGTGCTTGCGAATGATGGGATAGTCCACCTGCGAGCCAGGGTCCACGCACCAGTGCAGGCGCTCCTTGCCGTGAAACGTCCGCAAGTACGTATTGCACTGCAGAAGCGACTGCGGGCGGCGATGACCCACCTGGAAACACCCCTCGGCAATCGGTGTCTGCCAATGGACTAGCTCGGTCATGAGTGCTGCTCGCTTTCGTGAGACTGTGCGGATTTGCGTCAGTTGTGGACAAGCTCGACGAATCCTGGCCGGCATCAACGTTGACTGGCGAGGAACTCAATCAGATCGCTGAGTTCCTGGCGCGACAACACCTTGTCAAATCCCCGTGGCATGAGTGAGGCCGCAACGGGGGCAAAATCCTCCACCTGTCGGCGAGCAACTGGGGTACGCACTCGGGGCGCTGTCCGGAGATAGATCGCATCCGTGGTTTCCTGCAGCAACAATCCGGTGTGAATCTGGCCGCGATCCGTCGCGGCCAAGTAGGTTCGGAATTCCGGGGCGACGTAGCCATCGGGAAAGAGCACGGACTCCAGCAATTCGCGGTGACTGCGGATCACGCCGATCTTGGACAGGTTGGGACCAACTGCTCCGCCCTGGCCTGCCGCCCGGTGGCAAGCCGTGCAGCCAGCCTTGTCCGACTGAAACACCAGCTTGCCTCGGCGCACGTCACCCGGAAGCAATTCGCGGGCCACACGCTCCAGCTGGCCCCAATCCTGGCGATTACGGGAAAGCGTGGCCTCTCGGAGAGGCCGAAACCGCACATGAACTTCATTGGGAAAGCACGCCAAAGCTCGGTCCGCTTCGCCCACACTCACCCCAGCCCCCGGCAGCCGCTCCAGGGCGGCCACGAGGGCCATGCCCACCTTCGCGTCTTTTGACTTGCTGAAAGCGGGCAAAAGCAAGGAAATCGTCGCGGCGGGGAGCTGGCTGAAATCCTCAACCAGTGCTGCCAGTTGAGCGTCGCTCAAGCGGCTGGCACCCAGGGTTCGGGCAGCGGCAACCTTGACCGGCGCCTGCTTGCCCGCGGTCATTTGCTCGCGCAGCAGCCCAAAAAGGTCCGGCTCGCATGCTCGTTGCCGGGAGGCCAAGCACTCCAGCCCAGCGATCCGTATTTCAAGGGGATATTTGCCGTTCTTGCCGATCGCTCGGAGAATGGAGTCACAACCGTCCACGTCCTTCATCTTCACCGTGAAGACCGCTTCCTGGCAGACCATGCGGTCTTCGTCGGTCAGCACGGTCCGCAAGACGTTGAGCCAGGCGTCGGGCAGTGGATCAAGGCGCGTCCGGGCCAGGCCCTGCAAGAGCTGCAGGCGCTGTGCCTGGCCGGTGGCCGGGTCGGCGATCGCCTTGGCCAGCACGGCTTGTACTTCATCCTGGTCGGCAAAGGTCTGCAAGAGTCCGGTGAGCTGGCGATCCCGATCCGCGCTGAACGTGGGATGAGTGAGCCAGTTCCGCAACTGCTTCACGGCTGCTGGTCCCCAATCCGGCCGGCTCCAGGCTGCTTCAAGCAAAAGACGCTGCAAGTCGGGCTGTTCGGCGTCGAGCCAGGGAAGGACCTGATCGAGTCTGGCCCGGCCGGCCTCGATCTCGGCCAGCAGGGCCGGGGTGGGCTGGTCGGCATCGGCGCGAACCGCGAGTGGACCGATCATCAATGCAGCCAAGGTGAGTGGCAAGCGGTGCATCGGCGTGTGCCCGGTCTCTTGTCTTGGTGGCTTGCTCGTGTCCCGATCTTGGCGTCGAACCGGTTTCTCCAAGGTTTGCAGATGACGTGCCAACCGGGCGCATTCCCAGGTATTGCGCTCTGGGCGCACGGAGAGCAGGTCCGGTGAGCCGAGCCGGATCGAGGCGGGAGCCGCGCGAGCGGCTTCGAGCGGTGCTGGGTTCGGGAAGGTGTTTGGGGTGAGTCCGTGGGGTCGCGCAACGACGACGGCCGCACGGACCTCACCCCTTCCAGTAAATGCCAGCCCCGCTCCCGACTGTGCCAAACCGCACAGCCCCTGCCTGTTCCGCACAGGAGCAATCTGCCCGAAGTCGTGAAGGAAGCACAGAGGTTCAAAGCGCAGCGCCGCTCAGGGCCGATGTACCTGATGCGAAATGAAAGCTCCTCCGCACCAGCCTTCAGCCGGTGCGGAGGAGCTTTGCTGACGAGCTTGCAGGGAGCGAAGAGAATTCCTTTTCCTGCTCAGCGAATCATGCTCCTCGGATTCGCCCGGAATGCCCATTTCACGGAGGAGCAGTGCTGTCCCAGACCGTGTCCCTGCGCCGGTGTTTCGCCGACCTGCACGACCCGCGCCGCGGGCACGGCCGTTGTTACTCCAGCACGAAAGCAGCTCACCCGTGGAGTTTGTAGCTCCGTCTGCCGGCGGCGAACGACTCGCTGCCGGAAGGCGGAACTACGAATTCCAGCGGCCAACCACTTGAATGCGTTGAACCTTTTTCGTGCCGGAGTAATACCACGACCTCGGGAATATCTTTGTGCTCGACGTGAGCGTCCGGGAGGACGCGAGCCGGGTGCGCGAAGACCACGCTCCGGAAAACTTGGCTTTGGTCCGGCGGCTGGCGGCGGCGCTGTTGAAACAGGAGAAGAGCACGAAGGGCGGTATCGCCTGCAAGCGGGCTGGGACAACGACTACTCGGAGCAGGTGCTGGGCGCGCAGCTGGATAGGCTTTTCTTCGCGATGGTGATGCGATTGCCCTGTATTTATGGGCGGAGCCAATAGCTAGAGGCGTCAGGGCCCCGCCGTCCCTTCGACCAGAGCGGTCGCGGAAACGCCGCCGTCGAGGTCGGTCTTGAAGCGCAGCTCGCGCTTCAGCTCGCCCGGCTGGACAGGCTTCCACTTCAGCGTGATGATTTGCTTCTTGTCGGGCGCGGCCGGCAGGTCGGCCGTCAGGTCCGCGGTTAAACCGTCGATGGCCAGGACGCGAAAGGGACTGGGGCCATTGCCGACCAGCAGCACGCGCTGCGTCTGTTCCTGGCCGACCTTGGCCAACGGCAGCTTGACCGTGCCCGGCACCACGGACAACGGCGCCTGCACCGTCCCTTCCACCAGCACCGGCACCAGCAGGCTGGCCGGGTCGTTGGTCTGCAACAGCAGTTCGTGCTTGAACGTGCCGCCCGGCGCGCTGGACTTCAGGGTCACATGCAGCCGATAGCCGGCCCGGCCGCGCTCGCGGTACAGCTCGGTGAGCCGGGTTTCCACCGGAAAATTGTGCTGGGCGATCCCGTTGATGCGCCAGTCCAGCACGCCGGCGTATTCGATGTCGATGGTTTGCGTCGGCGTCTGGCCGGCCGCCGCCACGCCGAAGCTCACCTGGCCGGGATTGAAGACGATGTCCGCGCGGCTGTTCGCCGACACTTCCAGCGTCGCCGTCGAGGTATATTGAGGACCGACCGTGACGTAGATGTTCACCGATTTCTGTCCGGTGAAGCGTCGGCCGTCCATCGAGATGTCGAGGTAGGCGGTTTCCTTCGGCTGCAATACCTTGACCGTGGGCGTCACGGTCACGCAGCCGCACGAAACGCGCGTGCCGGTGATCTCCAGCGGCACGGCATAGATATTGGTCATCGGGAAGCGAAAGGACAGCACCGCGCCGCGCGGCACGTTGCCGAAGTTGTGGGTGGTGCCGCCCTTGGCGAACAGCTTGTCGGCCCATTCCTGCGTTTGCGCTGGCAGGGCCAGCCCGCACATCAGGAGCGCCGCCAAGGCCAGGACCTTGTTCTTCATTCTGACCAATCCCCGCAAGGGAGCCTCTTCGTGCCGCACATCGCTCGCCGGCCGATTCTAGCGGGGCAGCCCGAAAGCGTGAAGAGGGGATTGTCGGCGCCGAGTGCGTCGGCGAGCAATCGTGTTAAACTGTGCGAAAAAGGAGAAATGCAATGGCAGCGGACCTGACGAAACCTGTGCAAGCAGCGCTGATTGAAGAGCTGGAACAACTGCGGGATGTGCTGGTTCAGGCCATCGCCCCGCTGACCGACGAGCAACTCTGGCGCAAGCCTATCGAGCCGGGCAATTCCATCGGCCACTTGCTCCTGCATCTCACCGGCAACCTGAACCATTTCGTCGGCGCGCAGCTCGGCAAGACCGGCTACGTCCGCGACCGGGAACGCGAGTTCACCGAGGGCAGTCCGCCGGCGCGGACCGAGGTGCTGGGCAAGTTGAACGAAGCGGTGGCGATGTTTCGGCGCGTGGTGACGGGGTTGACCGCCGACGACTTGCTGAAAACCTTTCCGGAAGCCAAGCTCGGTTCGACGGTGAAAGCCCTGGTGCATCTGGTGGCGCATTTCGCGCTGCACCGGGGGCAAATAAGCTATTTGAGCAGATTGGTGACTTCATCGACCGTTTAGCCTGAAGTGCCGCTGGCGGCTTCGCGCGCCGCAGCGCTCGCCTCCGGCTCGCGGCTCAACGTCGTTTCGCGCTAAATCCAGCGCATCGCAATGGCGATCGACAGCGCCGTCCCGACGATGGCGGAGCCGTAGCAAAGGAACGCGACCAGCGATTTGCCGCCTTTCACGCCCAGGTCGAAGAGCACGTAGCGGAAGCGATGCGCGAAGTGAAACAGCGACAGCGAGATCACCGCGACGATGAAGATGCGCGTCAACGGCGACTGGATCAGCGCCTGCACGCGGTTCGCCTGGTCCGCGCCGGGCTTCAGGCTCGGCAGCAAGAAGCCGGTCAGCAGGATCAGGGCGGGCACGCACAGCGCGCCGACCATCATGCCGGCCGAGAACGGTCCCCACCACAGCGGTTCGTTGGATCGTGCCATGCTCAAACCCACAGTCCGATGACGATGATTACCAGGGAAACCACGGCCCACAGACCGTAGTGGGCCAGGGCGATGGTGGACTCCGGCACCTTCTCCTCGCCCTTGAAGACGACGATGACGCGCGGCGTCAAGTTGAAGAACGTGATGCTGTGATAGGCGGCGAAGATCAGGGCGATCAGGTGCAGCGTCTTGCTGAAGCCGGACCCCCAACTGGCGTAGAACGCCTGGAAGGAAGCGGCGTCCGAGTGCATCGCCTTGCACAGCACGACCATCAGGAAGATGCAATAGGCCGCGATGAACACGCTGGTGAAGTCGCGGATCATGAAGTTCGTGTAGGCCGGCTTTTCCAGCCACCACGTCGGCGACATCGGGCGGATCAGTTGCTTGGTCTTCGGTTCGGGAGTCACGTTCGGGTCTCCGCGTATGTTCTCCTCGTTCCCAGGCGGAAGCCCTGGGAACGAGTGCAAACCGGCCACTGGCCACCAGCCACCAGCCACTATTTTGCCTTCGGCATGATCCAGCCCAGCCACCACTCCTTGGTCGCCTGTACCTTGGCCTGCTGGATCGCGCCGGCCGGGTCCACTTTCTTCGGGCAGACCACGCTGCACTCGCCGACGAAGGTACATTCCCAGATGCCCTCGCCGCTGAAGATGACCTCGGCGCGTTCGTCCTTGGCGCCGTCGCGCGAGTCCAGGTTATAGCGCTGGGCCAGGGCAATGGCGGCCGGCCCGATGAACTCCGGCTCCATGCCGTACACCGGGCAGGCGGCATAGCACAGCATGCAGTTGATGCACATGCTGAACTGCTTGTACTGGGCCAGCTCTTCGGGTTTCTGCAAGTATTCGCCGCTGCCGGCCATTGGCAGCTCTTTCTTCGGAATCAGCCAGGTCTTGACTTCCTTCATCTTGTGCATGAAGTCGTCGATGTTGACCACCAGGTCGCGCAGCACCGGGAAGTTGGTCAGCGGCTCGACCTTGACCGGCTTGGGATAGTAGTCCTTGAGGAAGGCGGCGCAGGTCAGTTTGGGCGTGCCGTTGACCATCATGCCGCAACTGCCGCAGACGCCCATCCGGCACGACCAGCGGTACGACAGCGTGCCGTCGAGCTGGTCCTTGATGTAGTTCAGCGCGTCCAGCACCACCCAGTCTTCCCGATAGGGGACCGTGTACGACTGGAAGCGCGGCTCGTCGCTCTGGTCGGGCTGATAGCGGAAGACTTCGAGAGTGATCGTCTTGGACATGCTGATGTTCGGGGCACCCGGTCAAGCCGGGCCGCTCCCGTCCCACTTGCAGGTAAGAGGTCGCCGAACTCACGGACGAAATTGAACGGACTGGCCGACGGTCTGGAAGGTCGTGCTGGAATGGGTTCCCAAACCGCCCATAGCACCGGCGATGCCACCTGTCACAAAACTCACCAAAAAGGCACCGGTCCAGATCAGCATCACATTGCCGATGTTCCACTCACCCGATTTAACCCATCCCATAACTAGCGCCAGCAGATAGCCAATACCGCAACAGGGGAGCAGTACGATACTCGCAATACCCAAACCGGTTTGATTATTCTGGAACATTTTCACGACGACGAGTACGAAGCAAACCAGGCCGACCAGCCCGAAAATGCCCGAAATTCCGTGCAGCAGGAGAATAACCGTGTTCATGAGGCGACTCCCATTCAGAAAGTGTTAGAAAAAGGTAGAGACTCACTTGGTCTGTCCGTGCATCAGTTCAATTCTTCCGCGTTAGTGCTCAGCTGGTAGTTCCGGGCACGAATTGCCGCGCCCACGCCCGATCTTCATCTTGCAGCCTGGGTTGCGGCTCGCGCAGGTAAATGTAGGTGCGGTAGCGGGCGGCATCGTACACCCGATGGAGAACTCCTTGAAGGTCCAGCCGGGCGTCGGCATCCGCTGGCTGGAGCGGGATCGGCGCCACTGGCAATGGGTCGCGCAATTTCACCGGCCAGACCCCCGCCCGGGGCCGCTGTTCTGCTCGACTCACCAGGACGTAATAGTCGCACGGCGGCAAATCGCGCAGCGGCAAGCGCGGTCCACCCCGCAACAAGTCGATCTCCACCACGTTAACTCGGCTCGACAGCAGCTGGGCCCGCTTGGCCAAGTACTGGTCCCGATCCGCGCCACTTGCCTTGTTCGATGGGCTCAGCAATTCGACAACGGTCACGAGCCGCCAATCCTCGCGGTCCAGAATTTCGATGTAGGCAAGCCGTTCGAGGTCCACGGCGGGCAACTGTACTTCGACCGGCGGTTCGAGCAGTGCCGCGCCGGCTGCCGCATCTTGTGCTGTCGGAGGGCGGGAAAGCAGCACGTCCGAGCGGCCCACAAGCCGCCTTGGATCGTCCGGCGCCTCGCGGACATACACGTGTTCGTCGATGCGCACGATGTAGCGCGGATCCACCTGGGCGCCGATTTCCTCGGCGATGGCCGGAATGTAGCGCTCGTGAAAATCATGCCAAACGCTTTCGTGCTCCAGATAAGGATTCATCCCTGGAAACGGTGAAGGCATGGCAACACCTGCTGGCAAGTCGACAAGCAATTTTTCGAGTAGCGTGGATTCTACCCCATTTCATTTGGTCTGCCCATACACCCGCTCGGCGGGCGGCCATTTCGTGATGACCACGTCCTTGTACTCGATGCGCGGATCGCCGTCGGTGCGGAAGGCCAGCGAGTGCCGCAGGTATTCCTGGTCGTTGCGCGCCGGGAAATCGACGCGCTGATGGCTGCCCCGCGACTCCTTGCGGGCCAGGGCGCTGAAGGCCACTGCCTCGGCGGCGTCGAGCAGGTAGCCCAGCTCGATGGCCGTGGTCAGTTCGGTGTTGAAGCTGTTGCTCTTGTCGCTGATGCTCACCTGCTTGAAGCGTTCCTTCAGCTCCCGCAGCTTGTTGCAGGTGGTTTGCAGCGACGCCTCGGTGCGGTAGATGCCGCAGCCGGTTTCCATCGTCGTGTTCATTTCCAGGCGGATGCCGGCGAGGGTTTCCTTGCCGCCGCCGCCCTGGAACCAGCGCTGCACGATGGCCCGCTGTTCATCGGCGGCTTGTCCGCTTAGCGCTGCCGCGTTGATGTTCGGATGGTCCGCGGCGAACTTGACCGCGCTGCGGGCCGAGCGGGCGCCGAAGACGAGGAGTTCCGTGAGGGAGTTCGAGCCGAGCCGGTTGGCGCCGTTGATGCTGACGCAGGCGCACTCGCCGGCGGCGAACAGTCCCGGCACGCTGGTCGCGCCGTCGATGTCGGTGCTGACACCGCCCATCATGTAGTGGACCACGGGCCGGACCGGGATCGGCTGATGGACCGGGTCGATGCCGGCGTAATTCTTGGCCAGCTCCCGCACGAACGGGATCTTCTTCATGATCTTCTTTTCGCCGAGATGGCGCACGTCGAGATGCACCACATCGACGACGCCGGCCGCCGTCTCCAGCTTGACGGTCTTGCCCTTGTCCAGTTCCTTCATGAACGCTTGCGACAGCCGGTCGCGCGGCCCCAGCTCCATCGTTTTCTTCTGCGGATGCTTGGGGTCATGCACGTCGAGCGGCTGGCCGAGGTTGTAGTCCTGGAGATAGCGGTAGCCGTCCTTGTTGACCAGGATGCCGCCCTCGCCGCGGGCCGCCTCGGTGATGAGGATGCCGGTGCCCGGCAGGCCGGTCGGGTGGTACTGGACGAACTCCATGTCCTTCATCGGCACGCCGGCCCGATAGGCCAGCGCCATGCCGTCGCCGGACTTGATGGCGGCATTGGTCGTGAAGGGAAAGATCCGGCCGGCGCCGCCGGTGCAGAGGATGGTCGCCTTGCCGCCGAGGGCACGGATGGCGCCCGTCCGCAGTTCCAGCGCCGCCACGCCTTGCACCCGGCCATCGTCCTGCAGCAGCTTCAGGGCGAACCATTCGTCATAGCGCGTGACGTTGTTGTACTTCAGTGAGGTCTGGAACAGGGCATGCAGCATGTGGAAGCCGGTCTTGTCGGCGGCGAACCAGGTGCGTTCGTTCTGCATGCCGCCGAAGGGGCGCACCGCCACACTGCCATCGGGTTCGCGGTTCCAGGGGCAGCCCCAGTGCTCCAGCAGCACCATTTCCTTGGGCGCTTCGCTGACGAAGGCCCAGACGGCGTCCTGGTCGGGCAGCCAGTCGCCGCCGGCGATCGTGTCCTTGGCGTGGTCGTCGAGGCTGTCGTTCGGCTTGATGACCGCCGCCGCGCCGCCCTCGGCGCTGACGGTATGGCTGCGCATCGGATAGACCTTGGAGATGACGCCGACCGACAGGCGGGGGTTTTCCTCACCGATGGCGATGGCCGCTCGCAGCCCCGCGCCGCCCCCACCGACGATGAGAATGTCGTGACTCTGCAAATCCATGTTGCTCTGGTCCTCAGCGGATGGTGCAGAGTCGTTGTAGAAAACCAGCGGCCTGCGGCCAGTAGGGCCAACGGTTAAAGCCCGTGGAATCAGACCCTCCCGACTGCGATTTATCGTTTCGCGCGGAACCGTTCCCCGCGAAACGATAAATCATTGCGGCATCGCGCCCCATCACTTGACGGCTCGCGCCGAACTCGCTATCGTCCGCCCGCTTCGGAGGTCGGCCCAGGGACGGCAGAGGGCAGGGATGACCCGGCAAGCCTGGCTAATCGCGGTGACTCTTGGATTCTGCACCAGCTGGCTGACTGGCTGCACGCATGGCCTGCGCCACGATGGCGCGCCAGACTTTCCGCCACCCCTGGAACTGGGTCTGGACCCTGGGCGGCGGCACCTGGCGCAGCTTCCCGAGGAACGGGTGGTCGCCGCGCTGCCGCCTTCAGTTTCGCCCTACAGTCCCACGATTACCCCGCCCGCGCGCCCCGCCCCGCCGGAACTTCCCGGCAGCACGGTCCCGCAACAGCCGCCCGCCGGATCGGACATTCAAAAGATTGGTCTGAATCCGACGACGGTTTCTCCGGCAGCGGGACCACCTGTCGAGCCTGCACCGGATGCACAACCGCGTGCGCTGCCGCCAACGGTCGAAGCAGTCAAGCCGCCCAGCGATCCGCCCTTGCTCGCGGCGCTGCGCTGCTTGCTCGATAAACGCTCCGGCGATGCCGTCGGCCAGCTGCTCCAGTACGACAAGCCGACCCAGGATTTGCTGCTCTGCCTGTTGCCGGCCCTGGCCCGTCTGGGCGAAGGCGGGCTGGACCAGGCGACGCCGGAGGAACTGGCGCACCTGATGGACCAGCTGGAAAGCGCCCTGGCCGCGCTGCGGCCGCGTTCCGCCCTGGTGATCGATAAGATGTGCTACTGCCGGGACATCGACCGCTATGGCGTCTTCGAGGAATTGCCCGAACAGCATCCGTTCCGGCCCGGCGAACTGGTCGAAGTCTATGTGGCCGTGCGCAACTACACCACCACCCAGCACGGCGACCACTTTGAAATTCGTCTCGCCAGCTCGCTGGAAATCAAGGACGGCGACAAGCCGGCGCAGCCCGAGAAGAAGCCGGTCGCCCGCGAACATCTCGACCGCAGCCGGGTGCCGCGCCACGATCACTTCTTCAGCTATCGCTTCTACGTCCCGGAAAACCTGCCGCCGGGCCGCTACACCCTCCAGCTCAAGATCGCCGATCAGCTCAGCACCACGAAGCGGGAAGCCCAGCGCGGCCTCGACCTGCGCGTGACGACCCGGCCTGGCTCGTAAGTTTTCGAGAAACGCCACGTCTGACTCGGACGAATCGCCGCTTGCAACCACCTGCCCGCGCGCTACAATCCAGCCAGATATTCAGCCGATCACTGATTCTCGGCCGACCCCCACAAGCCGACTACGCCCTTTTCCACGTCCCGAAATTGGTGGCCGCGCGAATTGCAGGCCGATGCGTTAAGGCTCCCGTATTGAGGCAAATCCCGGAGGCACGAATGCTGGGCGCGATCGCCGGCGACATCATCGGTTCGGTCTATGAGGGCAAGAAGCAATGGCTGACGGTGCGGAACGCTGGCTTTCAACCGTTGTTTTCTCCCAAGGCACGTTTTACGGATGATACGGTTCTCAGCGTGGCAGTTGCCGATTTCGTCCTGCACGGCTCCGACTTGGCGGACCTGCTCAAGAGCTACTTCCTGCGCTATCCTGGGGCCGGTTTCGGCGGCGATTTCAAGACTTGGGCGGCGTCCGATGATACTGAAGCCTACGGAAGTTGGGGCAACGGTTCGGCGATGCGCGTCAGTCCCGTCGGCTGGGCCTACGATACGCTCGATGAGGTACTGCATCGGGCCAAGGATACGGCACGAATTACCCACAACCACAGTGAGGGGATCAAAGGGGCACAGGCGACGGCCGCCGCAATTTTTCTGGCCCGCTCCGGCGCGGCCAAGTGGGAAATCCGCGAAGAAATCGAACGGCGCTTTCACTACGATCTGTCGA
The DNA here is from genome assembly GCA_020054355.1 of Planctomycetales bacterium. Lineage (GTDB taxonomy): Bacteria > Planctomycetota > Planctomycetia > Gemmatales > Gemmataceae > JAGVLI01. Next base: position 14,591 of record JAGVLI010000805.1, read on the forward strand.
TCACCCTGGATGAGATCCGCCCCACCCATGCATTCGACTCGTCTTGTCAGGGAACCGTGCCGCCAGCCATTGTGGCCTTTCTGGAGTCGATGAACTTCGAGAGCGCCGTCCGGTTGGCCATTTCGCTCGGTGGCGATAGCGATACGCTGGCCTGTATCGCCGGCAGCATCGCCGCCGCTTTCTATGGCGGAGTTCCTGGCCACATTCGCGCGGAGACATTCGCAAGGTTGGACGAACCACTGTCGGAAGTCGTCAGAGAGTTCGAGCGTCGGTACCCGGCAGCGGCAGGAATCGAGCCAAGCGCCGCGTCCGACCTCGCCGGCCAGTAACAGGTTGGAGTTCCGGCTTCGCACCGGTTGCCGCGACCAGCGAGTTCGATCAGTTCGACGAACGGCAGCGACCGCGAGAATCAACCACGGCACGGAATAAGCCGAGGTGAGTAGGCAATGAGCAGCACCATGATCAAAACCTACGGACTGACCCACATCGCCCTGGCCGTCCGCGACGTCGAGCGTGCGCTGCGCTTCTACCAGCAGGTCTTCGGCGTCGAAGCGTACTTCCGCGAGGAGGGCCGCATCCACGTCAAGACGCCGGGTTGCCACGACATCATCACCTTCGATCAGCTCGCTCCAGCGCCGGGCAGCGGCGGCGGCATCCTGCACTTCGGTTTCCGGCTCCAGTCGCCAGCCGACATCGATGCGGCAGTCAGCGCCGTCGAACGCGCGGGCGGCAAGCTCCTGAAGCGCGGCGAATTCAGCCCCGGATTTCCGTATGCCTACGTGGCCGACCCCGACGGTTACGAGGTGGAGATTTGGTACGAGTGAGCACCCGGCCAGTGCCGCGCGGAGTGCTGAAATGGACTTTGGGAAGCAAATCAGCTACCAATACAGGAAATGACGTTCGGTTCGGACTGCCATCGCTCAACCCGCAAGCCGGCAGCGGTTTCCAACCTGCAAGGAATTTCGGACGAGTTGGACGCGCGCCGGCGCGCTCCTGGTTTCTCAGGCACCCTGCCGGTTTTGTCGGCACTGAGCAGCCGGACACGGTGGTCAGTCGCTTTTCCTGGCGAGCGTCGGGGCGTCAGCCCGACGTGCCGACTCAGCGGCGCGAACACGTCGGGCTGACG
>JAGVLI010000473.1 GCA_020054355.1 Planctomycetales bacterium
GAACAACATCCGCAAGAAGGCAGTTGCAGCATGACAGAAGAGGGGCGGTTAACCGCCCCTCTTCTGTCATGCTGCAACTGCCTTCTTGCGGATGTTGTTCAGCCGCCGAAGGATCATCTCATCGGGCAACCGTCGGCCGGGTGATCAAGCATGGCCAGCAGTGTTTCACCGGTGGGAAGTTGAACGCGGCGGCGTTCCTTGCCGTCGGAATGGCACTTGGCGCAATGCTCCAGCAGCAGCCCCGGACGGAGGCGGACTTCCCGGTGCTTGCGCGCGATCTTCGTGCGTTCGTGCTCGTGACAGCCGTAGCAGGTGTAGACCTGGTAATCGGGCGTCGTGTGGCACGTCACACAGGCGCTGGCGCGTTTCTTGTTGCCGTGGTTGATCGGAAACTTATGGGCGAATACGGCCCCCTGCCAGGTGGCCGTCGAATGACATCCGGTGCAATCCGTGCCGAACTCGCCCAGGTGGACCGCGGGCTCGGCATGGCAGGACACGCAGGTTTGCGCGGTGCCCTTGAACGTATTGTTCACATGGCAGGACTTGCACTCGACCGAGGTGTGCTTGCCGGTCAGCTTGAAGGCGGTGGTATTGTGGTCAAAGTGCGCCAGGCCGGCGCGCGTCAGGGAGCCGCCCTTCCAGGTGGCGGTCGAATGGCAGCCGGCGCACTCGTTGCCGAACTTGCCCAGGTGGACCACCGGCTCGGCATGGCAGGACACGCAGGTGCGCGCGGTGCCCTTGAAGGTATTGTTCACATGGCAAGACTTGCACTCGACGGAGGAGTGCTTGCCGGTCAGCTGGAAGCCCGTAACGTCGTGGTTGAAGTGCGGCAAACTGCCTGGGCTGAAACTGGCCCCCTGCCAGGTGGCCGTCGAGTGGCACACGTTGCACGAGGTGCCGAACTTGCCCAGGTGGATCGCCGGCTCCGCATGACAGGACACGCAGGTCTGCGCGGTCCCCTTGAACAGGTTGTTCGCATGGCAAGACTTGCATTCGACCGCGGCATGCTTGCCGGTCAGCTTGAAGGCGGCATAGTTGTGGTCGAAGCTCGCCAGGTTCGTCAGGGCCGCATGGGCGCCGCGATGTTCGGTGTGGCAGTCGCGGCACTGTGTCCCATTGGCCAGCAGTCCGTGCATGGGGCCGCGCGAGTCCAGTTGCTGCTGGACCTCGCCGTGGCATTCCAGGCAGCGGTCGGCCATGGTCGCGCTGGACCACGCGGGCACATGGCAGGCGGCGCAATCCTTGATCTCGGCGTGCGTGCGGACCCCGCCCAGGTAAGTTTCGCGGCGGCTTTCGGCGTGGAGGGGGCCGGGGCTGAAGATGTCGCCCCCGCCCGTGCTGAAGACCGCCCCGACGGAGCCGAGCGTCAGCAGGAACAGCACGATGGGGACGAGGGAACGGTTTTGCAGTTGCACGACAGCCTCACTTCATCAGCGTTGCGTAGTACAGCGCCGCCCCGATATGGACGAAGGCCAACGTGAAAAGCACCACGCCCAGCGGCACGTGGAAGAAATGCCACAGGGCCATCAATCGTCGCGTCCCGGCCAGCGACTGCATTTGCATCTGCAAGCGCAAGCGCTCTTCCAGCAGTTGCTGGAGGGTGCCGCTTGAGTCACTGCCCCCGGCGTCTAAATCCTCCAGGGCGCGGCGCAGTCGGCGTTGCTGCCGCCAGTGGATCCAGGGGCGGCCGAGCACCAGCAACCAGCCGGGCGGCGCTGCCACTAGCGCCAGCATGCGGTTCGTATCCAGGTTCACGCCGAGCTGCCGTAATTCCCGGTCCGCCTGGGCAATCTCCTCCTCCAGTTCGGCAATGGCGGCCACTCCCTCCAGCGTGCGCGGCACGGCGGTGTAAATATACCGGCCGACGAAGCCGCTCGCGACGGCGATCAGCGTCAGGAGCGTCAGCAAGCCGGCCAGTCCGTTGAACTTGCCGGCCGAGTGCAGCAGCACGAGATAGGAACCCGTGATGCCCGTCACGATATGGAATTGCAGCCAGGTGCGCGTCGGCCAGCGGCTGGTGGTGGCCCAGCGCTTGCGAAACGAGTATAGCGTCTCGGTGCAGAGCATGAGCAGGAAACCCACGATGCCCAGCCCATGACCCACGGGGCTGCTGGGCTGCGGGATGCCAGTCCGCAGCGCGGTCCAGTACCAGACTGCCGTGATTGCCAGCACGGCAGCCAGCGACACCAGCAACTCCGCGCCGTGCCGGCGCGGCGACAAGTGCGTTGAACTGGTGCGATATGACATGGGTGAGATCGTATCACGGCCGCCCATGACCGACAACAAAAAGCGCTGGCAGCCGGGTCAGACCCGCCCGGTTTTCGCCGCTTGCCATTGCCGATAGAAGCCCGCCAGGTGGTGCAGGGCGGCTGGCCCAGCGTTTTGCAGAAATGGCCGGATGGGGGTGATGTCCGCCTCTCCGGTCACGAGTTGCTGCAACGGACGCGACCAGGACTGATCGCCCATCACCAGTGCGCCGACGATCTTGGTTTCGCCGATCACCAGACGAACGCGATTGACGTCCTCGCGCTCGGACAGGACCCAGTTGCTGGGCAGGAGACGCCAGGTTTCGCTTTCGCCGCGCGCGATCGTCTGCAAGTCGCGATCCTTGGGGGCGTCGCCCTGCTTGGTGGTCCCCACGTTGCCGATAATGGTGACCTTGAGTCCGGTCAACTGGGTGACATTCATGGGGACGTTCTTGACGTACTGGCGGCCCGCGCCCGCCAGGTTGGCGCCGGCGATTTGCCCCTGGTGCAGCGCCGGCATCGGCCGGTCCC